>JARRJE010000106.1:0-6321 GCA_037379765.1 Deltaproteobacteria bacterium | reverse complement strand
CGTGTCAGGTTGCCCTTTTCAAGGAGGGGAGATTACGGATGATAAATCATGGAATCATTGCGGATAATGCACGTATTCCCTGGTCCAGCTCGGGTCCCGGGTAGGATCTCTTCATGAGGCAACAAATCCTTGTGCCCATCTTATGCCTGCCGGGTTCGATCCAGAAAGACAGCTTTGCTGTTCTTTGACGTCAGGCTGAGGAAATCAAATCTATCAGTTTTCTTCCCCTCTCCTGCGCCGGAACAACTCGGTCAGGACCTGGTCGACTTGGGGGCCCGACATCCATCCATTTTCAAACAAGATCGTGCCCATCAAGCGATGTTCCTTGCCGGAGAGTTTCTCCTGTGATTGACTGGCAAGTGCATCCTCAAGTTGCGCTTCGGTGATGAAGCCGAGCTCGACTGCGATCTCACCGAATCGAGGGCAGTACTCTCGGGTTGTCTTCTCGTTCGAGTTCGATCCCATGATCTGATCCTCCTTTCCCTAAGAGCCGGGTTGGCTCAATTCCTGCCGACCACTCTGCCAAAAGATGGGGGAAAACGCAGCCCTACTGCTGTATCGACCGGAACCGACCGGCGAGCAATATTTTTTTCCGCGCCCTCTTGAAACTGCTGTTTGGTTTCCCCGGATCTCTTTCCATCAATAGGGGCTCTGCAGTGTTGCTCGCAGATATAGTCTTCCGGTTATTCCCGCAAATTTTCTTTTCCAACATCGACCCGTGGATTTTGGCAAGTAAAATAACACTGATTTTATTAAGAAGACATGAAAAAAAGCAGATAACATTCAGCCGAAGGCAAAACCATCAGCGCACCCTGGACCGCACGGATTATTAAAGCCATAACCCGGTGGATTGGCAAGCTCGGCAGTTTTTCGGCTCAGTAATGGAAAAACCCGAAACTCGGTTAATCGCTCGATGGCAGGCTGGGGTCGTGTAATTGAAGCGCAAGGGAAACCAGCCGGAGAAAGGAATAAACCTGCTATACCAGCGCAGCTTATATTCTGGTGATCCTGGCTTTTTCCTCCTAATCGAGTCCAAATGCTCTTTTAACCTCTTTCTCATTTTTCACAGATATCTTGATTTACATCTCCTTATCTTCATTTCCCGGAAGGGAGTCGTTTTACGGCTCCCCTTCCCTTTTTTAGGGTAGGCGGGCCCATGCTACCATAAAAAGTACTTCCCGCCTTTCCCTGCCGGTTAAGGAGTTTCCTTGAAAAAGAGCTTTCCATCATATCAAGATGCCGGGCTGGCTTGAAGCAGCGCTCATTCTCCTGAGCTTTCTCTTTGCCCTCAAGCTCGTCTATGTCATGAGCATCATCCTGGCGTTGCCGGTAACTGGGGGCGCTTTGTTCGTCTCCACGTCGAAGCGACGACTGGCCGCCGCCCTGGATGGGGTGCCGCTGCGCCCCGGGCAGGTCCTGATCGATCTCGGCTGCGGGGACGGCAGGGTTCTGCGCTTGGCCCGCAAACGATACGGAGTGCTGGCTATCGGTTACGAGCTCAACCCGCTGGCCTGTCTCAAGGCCCGTCTCCAATGCCTTTGTCGCCAGGGCATCGAAGTCCGGTGGCGCGATTTCACCAGCGCCGACCTCTCCCAGGCCGACGTGGTCTTCTGCTATTTATTCCCCGACGTCATGAAAGACCTGACGGTTCGATTCAAGACCGGACTCAAGCCCGGAGCGGTAGTGGTCTCCTGCAACTTTCCCCTGCCCGGCTTCGTACCTGCTCGAATCATTTTTCCGGAGAGGCCTCTCGGGAGTGCCCCGATCTATATCTATCGATTCTGAGCCGGACATGGCCCTAAAATCTCATTGAGCTTGGGCGATACCCGGCAAAGGAGACTCAAAAAGTTGGGAATCGCCGATTTGTGTATTGTCTCGATCCCGAGCTAATCGCGGCCTAAGGGCTATCCCTTGGCCCCATAGCGCATGTCCGGCTCGGGGCGGATGCCCAAGCTGTCCATCACCCGGTTGGTGTAGTTGAAGTAGCCGATAAGCTGGACAGCATCCAGGATATCCCGGTCCTCAAAGTTGTGTTCCCGCAGAGTCTCAATATCCCCTTGGGTCATCCTGGTGGGTTCCCGGGTCAGCTTGGCGGCAAAATCGAGAAGAGCCTTGGTGGGCGGCTCGAGTGCTACCTTGGTGTAGTCTTCCTGCAGAGCGAGCACTTTTTCTTCATCGAGGACCTCTTCCCGGAGGTCCGGCTCGTGGCTTTCCACTCAGTAAAAACAGTTGTTCAGCCGGGAGACAACAGTGGCGATAAGAACCCGATGCAGTCTGCTGAGGCCGCCTGGCACCGTCATCAAATGGCGGTACAGCTGGCGGCCGAAAACCAAGGTGTCCGGCCGAAGACTCTGTATGGAGACCAGATTGATCACGTCTCCGAATTTGGCTTTGGTTTCGTCATAGATTTTTCTCAGATCACCTTCTGCTTCTTCGTAAGGTACAGTCCTTATCCAGCTCATTCCTTTGACCTCCTCGGTTTATGGCTGCCACATTGTGGTATCAGAATATACCGGCGTCCTGTTGGATGAGGCAAGCTGAAAAAAGTGAAAGGAACAGCATTCGGCGAGAAGAGACCAAGAAAAACAGCCGGCGCAACTGCCGCCGATCCTTAATCCCAAACCAATGGAGAGACACTGGGAGGCGGGATTGCGACTTAAATGATAGCTTTCCGCTATACCCAGTAAGGAATGCAGAAAATCAAAAAAAGTCCTCAACGGGTTGAAGCCGCGAAACAGATCATTCGATCGACCCCCTCTCAGCTACGGGAATTATTTTCCCTTTTCAAAACCTTCCACGACTGACTTGTACTTCTCATGGATCATCTTGCGATCAAATTCCCAGAATTCCTCAAGCATGGCCTGATCCTCTTCATCACTGAAGTAGGCCCTCGATGCCGGGAAGAATACCTTATCTTCTTTCTCGATATGCTTGGGATAGAACTCGATGAGGGTTCTCAAGTTGCCGGCAATCCCGGCCAAGGCAGTCTCATCTCCATTCCGGTAGCGGGTATTGGCGGCGACGAGTGCTTGGGTGGTCCGGCGCCCGAATACGTGTTCCTCGATCAGTTCATTCATGAGTCGGCGGTCCCCGTCGGAAAGCGGTTTATCGTTTGACTTACGAAAAAGAATATCCTCCTCCTTTCCATGATGCGTGCGGTCGGCATACACCCTGAGGAAATCAACCACTGCATCCACGAATCCAGGATCCGTCTTGTGGCTTGATTCGGTCTTTACAAGGGCCTCTTTGATGACCAAGAGCATTCGCTCGATCAGGCGATGCTCGATCATGAGGGAACCGCGTGCCTGCATGTTTGGGTCTCCTTTCTCACAAATTTATATGGCAAAAGCATCGAGGCCGAGATCTGTATTTACCTGCTACCACCGAAAAAAATTGGAATGGAAGAACATGCGGACAAGTTCTCGCAAAACCTTCATGCCGCTTGAAGGAGATCCTCACTCAGCCTGTCTTTTCCCCTTGGCATCTGCCCCCTCCTCGCCTTCTTCTTCATATCCCCCGGCGCTTCCCCGGAAGATCCAATAGCTGTATGAAGTGTAGGCCAGGATGATCGGGAGAAGGACCCCGACCACCACCAGCATGAACCGGAGGGTGTCGGGCGAGGCGGCGACATCCTGGACGGTCATTGCCTCGGCCTTGCCCCCGGGGATCATGTGGGGATAAAGGCCCACCGAAAGGCCGGTGAAGGAAAGGACGATGATCACTCCGTTCCAGAAATAGGGCTGCGCCCGCGCCTTCTTCCGAAGGCTGATGAAATAGAAAACGAAGGCCGCGAAGGTGAAAAGGACCAGGAAGATCATGGGCGATTTCGGGAAATGCTCCCATTTCGCTGCCATACCCGGATAGCGCAGAAGGGTCTGGAAGTAAACCAGGGCCGAGACCACCAAGGTGGCTACCGCAGAAAACCGGGCGGCAGTAAAGCTTTTTTCCCGCAGCTTTCCTTTCGTTTTCATGATCAGGGTATTCGACCCCAACATCACGTAACCGAAAAAAACGCCGGCCGCAGCCAGACCCGCATAGGGAGTGAACCATTCCCAGAGTGTGCCGACGAAGCGCCCCTGAATGATGGTGAGCCCGCCGAGCAGACCTCCCAGGGCAAATCCCTGGGAAAGGGTGGTGATGAGACTCCCGATCCCGAAAGAGAAGCTCCAGAAGGATTTTTGCCGGGCATGCTCCCGAAATTCGAACGCCACCCCCCGAAAGACCAAGCCGAAAAGCATGAGAATGAAGGGGATATAGAGGGCCGAAAGAACAACCGAATAAAAAAGAGGAAAAGCGCCGAAGAGCATGCCGCCGAGGATGACCAGCCAGGTCTGGTTGGCGTGCCAGGTGCTCCCTATGGCCGCCATCATCGCTTCCCGCTCCTCTTCCCCGCTCGCAAAAAGGGACAAAATGCCGACCCCGAGATCGGCGCCGTCGGTGACCGCATAGTAGAGCAGAAAAAAACCGATCAACAGCAGCCAGATATTTGCCAGGTTCATTTCCATCGGTGCGTCCTTTTTCCTTCTCCCCTGCCCCCTATCTTTCAGCTCCTACTGCTTTCTCTATGGTCCACGTCGGATAATCCGGCGCGCGAAAACCAGAAACAGTGCGGCCAGCAAGATATAGACGACGATGAAGCCGAGAAGGGACAGCCCCACGGTGGGACTGGGAAGGACGCTCACCCCTTCCCCGGTTCGGAGCACTCCGTAAATCACCCATGGCTGGCGGCCCACCTCTCTGGTAATCCACCCCGATTCCATGGCCACGTAGCTCGCCGGCAGAGCGATCATCCACGACCGGAGGAGCCACTTCTGCTCTCTTATCCGGTTCGGGGCCAGGCGTCCCCGGTACCATGCCCATGCAGACCAAACCATGAGCAGAAAAAATCCGAAGCCCGCGAGTACCATTACCCGAAAAGCATAAAACGGGGGAAAGACCGGCGCCTGGTCCTTCACGGGAAATTCCCGCAGCCCCGGAACTTTTCCGGTCAGAGAACGCGTGGTGAGGAGACTGAGCCCGTCCGGGACACTGATGGCCCAGAGGTTTTTCTGCTCGGCCTTGTCGGGCCAGGCAAGAATATTCCATGGGGCTCCTGCGCCGGGCGGATTCGTTTGCCAGTGGGCCTCGATGGCTGCGACTTTTTCAGGCTGGTTGCGAAAGGCCGAGCGGCCGGATCCGTCACCGAGATAGATCTGGAGCGGAGTTACTACGATTGCGGCCAGGAGCATCATCTTGAACGAGAAAAGGAAGAAATCGACGTGACGGCCCCGGCGCAGATGCCAGGCGCTGATCCCGCCCACCACGAAAAGGGAGATCTCGAGGCAGGCAATCCACATGTGGGAAACTCCCCAATAGGCGTCGGGGTTGATGATGGCGGCGAGCTGATTTTCCACGACGAAGCGGCCATGCACGAATTTACCGCCAGCCGGGGTCTGCATCCACGAGTTCGCCACCATGATCCAGAAAGCGGACATCGACCCTCCGAGGGCCACCATGCCGGTCGCCAGCAAATGCATGCGGCGGGAGACACGCTGCCAGCCAAAGGCCATGATGCCCAGGAACGCTGCCTCGAGCATGAAGGCCATCGCCCCCTCATACCCGAGGAGGTGGCCGAAGACGTCCCCGCCGGCCCGGGAAAACAGGCTCCAGTTGGTGCCGAACTGGAATTCCATGGGAATGCCGGTTACCACGCCGACAGCGAAATTGAGCAGAAAGAGACGCATCCAGAAACGGGCTTGTCGATAGTACCGCTCGTCCCCTGTCCTGAGCCATAGGGCTTCCAGTACCGTGAGATAGATGCCCAGCCCGATAGTGAGCACCGGCCACAGGATGTGGAACATGGCAGTGACCGCAAACTGCATTCGGGACAGAAGCAAATGGTTGTGGATGAGATTCATCGATCACTCTCCAAAATTTCAAAGCATATTCTAGAAGATACTGAGCAAATCACGGACGATTTGGCTAAAAAGCTATCCAAACAAAGACTGATTAAAAGGCCCTCCCACTAAGCCGCAGGTCTTCATGGAATTTCAGCCGACTGGAGGGAAGCAATCGGCAAAGGCAAGGAATCTCGGAGAATGGGGTACTGTCGTTTCCAATTATTTTCAGATGAAAATTATTGGATAGTCAAGGCTGGCTTGGGATGAAGAAGTAAAGATTTGCAATTGAGACCTACCACTGGATCGGACAATGATTTTTACGGCCAGGATTACATAGGACGGAAATAAGAAAAGGGTTGCAGGCCTAAGCCTTTAACCCCTTTGTTATTTCTGGTGCCCCCGGCAGGATTCGAACCTGCGGCACCAGGATTAGGAAGGCAGT
>JARRJE010000105.1:0-6352 GCA_037379765.1 Deltaproteobacteria bacterium | reverse complement strand
CTCCACACCCTTGGATACACGTTCGGCAGCACCGCCGTCAACGTCCAGCAGCACCGCATCTGCCCACACGCAGAGCGACCGGTATACCGGAGTATAGCCGGTCGCTCTGCGCA
Source organism: Deltaproteobacteria bacterium (assembly GCA_037379765.1). Taxonomy (GTDB): domain Bacteria; phylum Desulfobacterota; class Desulfobulbia; order Desulfobulbales; family UBA5123; genus JAJYKH01. The sequence continues at coordinate 6,239 of JARRJE010000105.1, read as the reverse complement.
TGAACATCTGCGGCGCTGCTGAATGTTGACGGGGAGAGAGGAAAGCCTTGATAAGTACGGGGTGAGGGGTGATTGACCCTGGATTTTCATTCTGAGCGAAAAGGAAGAAATCATCATGAATAATATCGACGTGAGAACTACCAAAGTCCGGCCGGAGAGCTTTCGCGGCGACCTGGCGGTTCATTTTATGCGGGAAGGCGATAAGGAGGGGCCGGCCGATGCCGGGGCCGAGATGCGGGAAATTGTCGCGCGGGCCATGGCGGTCGGTGATTTCGGCGGCAAGGAGGGGCAGACCCTTCTGGCCTATCCTGGTGCGGCCGGGGGCAAGGGGCCCAAGCGGGTTTTGGTGGTGGGGCTCGGCAAAGAGGAGGCCGCGCCGGAGCTTTTCCGGAAGGCGGGCGGGCGGGTCGCGGCTATCGCCGGCAAGACCAAATCCGAAGCCGTGCTGGTGACTCTGCCCCCTCTCGGTCTCGCCGCCGGGGAAACGGCGCGGGCACTCACCGAGGGGCTCATCCTGGGCGCTTATAGCTTCACCAAGCACAAGACCGAGAAGGACCCGGAAGAGGAGGGCGCCGGATTGCGGGAAGTCCTTTTTCGAACAGGTGGAGGGGCAGCAGTCCGCACCGGCATCGCCTGGGGCCGGGCCGCCGCGGCCGCGGTCTGCGCCGCCAGAGACATGGCCCACGAGCCAGCCAACTTCATGACACCCACCCGCCTTGCCGATTTCGCCTGCGGCCTGGCCGATCGTTCCGGGCTTACCGCCAGGGTTCTCGGGAAAAAAGAGCTTGAAAAGCTCAAGATGGGCGGCATCATCGGGGTCAACCGCGGCTCTGCCGAGCCCCCCACGTTGAGCATCATCGAATACCGCACCGGCCGGAAGGTGCCCACTTTGCTTCTGGTGGGCAAGGGGATCACCTTTGATTCCGGCGGCTATTCCCTCAAGCCCTCGGCCGGCATGCAGGAGATGAAGCACGACATGTGCGGCGCCGCCGTGGTGATGGCGGTGATGCAGGCGGTAGGTGAGCTCGCCCCCAAGGGGCTCGATGTGGTAGCGGTGGCTCCCGCCACCGAGAACCTGGTGGGGCCGGCCGCCATGAAGCCCGGAGACGTGATCACCCAATACGGCGGCAAGACGGTGGAGGTGGTCAACACCGATGCCGAGGGCCGGTTGATCCTGGCCGACGCCCTGGCCTATGGAGTCGAGCAGTTCAAACCCGACTTCGTCATCGACATCGCCACCTTGACCGGCGCGGTGATCATCGGCTTGGGCCACCATCGCACCGGCCTTCTGGGCAACGACGATCCCTTGGCGGCCAAGGTGCTTGCTGCCGGAGAAACGGCGGGCGAGCCTCTCTGGCGGCTGCCCCTCGATCCCGAGTACCGGAAGCAGCTCAAGTCCGAGCTTGCCGATCTCAAGAACGTGGACAAGCGGGATGCCGGCACCATTCTCGCCGCCTGTTTCCTTCGTGAGTTCGTGGGCAGCACCCCCTGGGCCCATCTGGACATCGCCGGCACCGCATGGAACTTCACCGAAAAGCCTTACATCCCCAAGGGTCCGTCCGGAGTCGGAGTGCGGACCATCCTCGAGCTGATCAAAAACTGGGAGTAAGTTTCAGTCTGTTCAGGGTGTCAGGCTGAAGAACACCTGTGCCGGACGGGTTCACAGTATAGAAACCTGCTCAGGCACTGCCATTGTCATGTACCTGTTTCGGGAGGTGCCGCAGATGTTCGCGACCAGCGCGACAGGCCATATTCCCGTATCCTGATCGTTCTGATCGCGGGACAAATGCGGTGTCTGCGATCGCTCCCCTTTCTCAAAACGCTCACAAGTGTCGTAGATTTGCGCAAGCGTGACCGGCCGCAATAGTAGGTTATGCGGGCGGGAGCGATCGCGCGAAGATGCGGTGCTTGTGAGCGTTTTGATTCAGGCGGCTTTGGGGAAGTCGTCCGGCTGGGAATCAGGGAGCAGCGGTGCCAGGCCCCACGCGGCCCGGGCCTGGTCGCACCGCTCGTTGGGTTCGCCGTTGTGGAACGAGGCCGGGAAATCCCGACATACCGAGGCCCGATGCTCGTAAATGGCGCAATGGACCCCGATGCCGATGATGCCTTGAAGGGCGATGCAGCGTGGATTCTCCCCGGAGGTGCCACGCATGACCCTACGGAAGTCGTTGAGCTTGTCGGTGACCTCCACCGGCACCCCCGCACGGGGTGGCGTCACTCGCCTCGGCCCAGTAAAAGGAGGCGCGGTAATAGGCGCAGCATGCGCCGCAGGTGAGGCAAGGGTTCGGTTTCATATCACGGCTGGCTCGGAAGGTTCAGGAGATCAACCACTGGCACAAAACTGCGCTGGGACCATTCTGCAGCGGCGCATATATGCCTTCAGTTAACAGGAAATGCAACAAAAAAGTGAAAGAAGGGGGCAGGAAAGAGGCGGTGCTTTCCGGGCGGTAGGGGATCTCATCTAAAAGGAGGCCGGCGCCGGCTTGCTGGCTCTGGCCGCTTTCACCGCAATGTTTAAGAGCAATAGATTGGTCTTGAGTGCAATTTTTCCTATGATATCGGAAAGATTTGGGTATGCGGCGAGAATTCGTCGCGCTAGATAATAATATGGTTAACCTTTTATAAAAAAATGAATATTGTTGGATTTGAGAGTAAGATCAGAGACAGAATCAATAAGGGTCGCAAACAGAGTGAGTTGCTTAAATCTCTGCTGATTGGAACAGGCTTTGCGCTTCCCTCGATATAATAGGCGATACAGAACTTTCTCTTGATTCTTACCTAAAACAGTCGCACATCGACGATACAAGCCTTCGTTATCTTCTTGCGTATGGTGCATTGAGCTATTTCAAACACAGCAAGACGCTGTAGGCCACATATGTTAAGTACTAAGAGTTACAGATCAAAACTCACCAAAGCTCCATCATATCCGTGAGATGCCGAGTAGCTCTGTGCTCTTTTCAAACATCTTAATCGCAACGTTAGGTGAAAAACAATGAGGTACACAATTAATCATGACATAAATAAAGGAGTTTGCGTTGTCACCGTGTCAGGAGAACTTAAAAGACCCGATGATTCCATAAGACTGCAGGAACTTGCATATAATTTTCGCTCTAAAAAAGGTCGCAAGCGATTTCTGTTTGACATGAGCCAAGCCAATATCATTGGGCAAGGATATGACACTTTCCAAGTTGGGGTAGCACCTGTGGAAAAAGGTGCAGATAGAAGCTTTGCAATTGCGCTTGTTTATTCGGGAAACATGCAGGAACACGAATTCATGGAGAACGTACTTGTCAACCGAGGTTTTAATGTTCGTGTATTCGATAATATTAACGTTGCTTTTGAATGGCTGGCACCAAAGCTTGATAACACCTGATTAGTCACTAAACCGGACCGGCTAGCCGGCGCGCTATTTGTCGACGTTTCCACATCGCTAGCGATTTGACAGGACACAACTCGGGCCGGTTAGCTCTGCGTTCGAAGGTACAAGATGAAGAACCTTTGGGAAAAACGATCATTCTGATCGTTCGCCGAAGCAAGAAAGAAAGGAAGTGACATGAGAAAAGGGCGCGTATTCTTCGGGACTGCCATTGTTCTCTATTTCATCATTGCGCTGGAAGTGCTGATAATGATCAGCCCTTTTGCGGCCTTCTTCTACGGGGCTTTCAATCCCTTTCTCCTTTTCCTTGCCAAGTCACCGGCCACCCGCTGGTTGGCCTCGTTCTTCCTGCCGCATATGGTCTTGCCTCCCGGTTTCTTCCTCAAAGCGATCAGGGTGGCAGGATCAGTCTTGTTCGTGGCTGGAGCGGCGACGTTTCTTGTCTGCGCCGGCCAGGTTTACACCCATAAGTTGTTGCGACTCGGGCCTGCTCTGGGTGGTCTTTACAAATGGATTCGTCACCCCCAGTATCTCGCCTTGGCGGCAACGGGCCTCGGGTTGGCCATTCTCTGGCCCCGTTTCCTCACAATGGTTCTCTGGGTTTTGATGGTCGGGATCTACTATCTTCTGGCGAAGGACGAAGAACGCCGAATGCTCAAGCAATTTGACGACCAGTACCGCCAATACATGATGCGCACGGGTATGTTCCTCCCTCGGGCAATCGAGCGTATTGGAGAACGAATCCCTTTTCCGCGTTCCAACCTGCTCCGTTCGGCATTCGGTTTTGTCCTCCTCGCCGTGCTGACGATAGGGGCTACGTTCGCACTCCGCGCCTATACGATCAGCCAGCTTCCCCTGTGGTCAGAGGGCCGCGTTACGGCCATGGCGATCCTCCCAAGCGACACGATGATGCTCGATCACCGCATGGCGGACATCCTCAAGCTGCCGACTCTGCAGTCCAGGCTTGACCAGGTTTCCGGACCGATCCTTGTATACCTTATGCCCCGGCAATACGTGATGCAGGGGATGATTGCCGATACAGGCCCCCAGTGGCGGCTCTACCGACACCATGGGACAGCGGCGATGATCACGGAATGGATTTTTCACCCTTTCCGGCATCTGAAGGGCAGCCATATGATGATGCGCCACCACGAGGGAAGCGAGCCGAGTCCCGCCACACCTGCCGGTGCTGTCGCGCGCCGGCTGATCTTCCTGCGCATCGACTGCTCACAGCCCGTAGAAAAGCCGGGCCTTCTTTTCGGGATCAATGTCCGCCGTGTGCCGTTGTTTTTTGCGGACGTGGATGTCCACAACGTCACCTTGCTAAACGTAAGGACGCTCGGCCCGGGAACCGGATGGGGCAGCGTCCCCACGCCTATGTTCTAAATGGAGGCCTCTGGATTGGTCTTGGTCATCCACCGGAGAATGGTTTGGTAGACCAAAGTCGGATGACAAAAGCCCACAAGGCAGCAGTAGCCCCGGGTTTTCATACAAGCTTTTCCCAAACATATTCTTCTATTACAGGAAGTAGCAGTTAGTGTAGGCCTAGTGGAAGAGCTAATCTTGCCGACTTATTCACCAAAAAGGGGGGAGATGCATGATGGGGAGAGAAAATCGAAGCGGGTTGTTTTTCCCGGCGCTGTTTGTTGCCATTGGGTTGGGATTGGCCGGATATTTCATCGGGCAGACTTTGTATAATGCCAAAGTTGCCCTCAATACCGCGGAGGCCAAGGGGTTGGCCGAAAGACGTGTAAAGGCCGACCGAGCCAACTGGGACATTGTTTATACCGAGAAGGGAGCGAGCCGGAAGGAGGTCCCGAGCCTCTATGCCAAGGCGGAGAAGGATCAGCAGACGATTTTGAACTTGCTGAAAGAAAACGGCTTCGACGAAAGTGAAATAAATCTGGGGGTGCTCGACTACGATTATCAAGAATTTCGTGATGAAAATCAGCGTCTAGTCGATCAAACCCACTCCCTGGTCGGCACCATCAGCGTGGAAACCGAGAAGGTCGAGCTGGTCGGGAAGGTGCGGGCCAGTGTCAACAAGCTGATCGCCCAGGGAATCGACATCGAAAACAAGGCCCCGAACTACCGCTTCACCAAGCTGAACGAGATCAAACCGGATATGCTTCGCGAGGCGACCAAGAACGCCCGCATTGCCGCCAATGAGTTTGCCGAAAACGCCGGGGTTAAAGTCGGCGGCATTCGGAGTGCGCGGCAGGGCAGTTTCTATGTCCGAGATGCCGGAGAGGATTATGGAGACACCGTTAAGATAGATAAGGATGTTCGGGTGGTCACCACCATCACTTTCTATCTGACCGAATAAGTTTATGCAGGACCGTTGACGAAGAAATCTTGCCTGATTCCCACCGTGCCATTGCAAGCTTATGTGGACCAAACACTTAAGTTTTGCCTTCTGGCCCGGCCACTTTTCACGGATCCAGTCACTCCGATTCTGCCGATGTCTACAATATCATGATAATATATAGTATTGACGAATGGTAAATATTGTGATCCTGTATATCAAACAACATCCTCTGGACGAATAAACCTGATGCTGACCGCACATCCCGCCATAATTTTCAACCTTTTCGCAATGCTCGTCGTTGTCGAGAGCGTCGTACTTGTAGTACGCGCAAGGGAGGTTTTGGCGCTTTAGCGGGATTGCGAATATATAACGAAAATCTCTCGAACCCCCGCCGGCGCCAACGGCGGGGGTTTTTTATTCCCGCCCGCGCTGGCTCCCTTTAAAGCCTTTGCAAGGAGTTTCAAGTCATGCACCAGATGAGCGGAGCGGAATTAACTATTAACCTACTTGAAAGGCAGGGGATCACCATCATTGCCGGCATCCCCGGCGGCTCCA
>JARRJE010000104.1:0-11821 GCA_037379765.1 Deltaproteobacteria bacterium | reverse complement strand
CCGGAATGGTGCTTGGATTGCAAGGTTATTACACTCTCAGCAAGTTCGGATCTGAAAGTGTCTTGGGCTCGGCGGTGGCGCTCAGCCTCATCAGGGAACTGGGACCTGTGCTCACGGCATTGATGGTTACGGGCCGGGCCGGGTCGGCCATGTGCGCTGAGATCGGCATCATGCGCAACTCGGAGCAGATCGACGCCTTGGAGTGCATGTCCATCGATCCATTTCGGTTTCTGATCGCCCCTAAGTTCCTGGCTACTCTCATCTCCTTGCCGGCCCTAACTCAACTTTTCAATGTGATCGGCATATTCGGAGGCTACCTGGTGGGGGTCAAGCTCCTCGGGGTTAATCCGGGGGCCTACTTTGCCAGCATGGAACATAGTGTGGTCAATCAAGACATTAATTTGGGCATCATTAAATCATTTGTCTTTGCGCTGCTCATCGTTTGGATTTGTACCGGCAGGGGTTATTTCGTCAACCAGATCCGGGGGGCGGGCTTTGGGGCCGAAGGGGTCAGTCGCGTGACCACTCAAGCGGTAGTCCTCGCCTCCATTTCCATCTTGGTCTGGGATTACCTCTTGACGGCATTGCTGCTATGAGTGAACCTATCATTCGCCTCATCGGCGTGAAAAAATCCTTCGATTCCCAAGTCGTCCTGGACGGCGTTGATATAGACATCCCTGCCAGTCGCACAACCGTGATCGCCGGGGGAAGCGGCCAGGGCAAGAGCGTCACCCTCAAACTCATTCTCGGACTCCTTAAACCGGATGCCGGACAGATTTTGATGGAGGGCCGAGATATCGCCATGATGAAGGGCCGAGAGCTTCGGGCATTACGCACCAATTTTGGCGTGCTTTTTCAGGGGGCAGCTCTCCTCGATTCCCTTTCCGTCTTCGATAACGTCGCCTTGCCACTCCGGGAACGAACGAAGGCCACCGAAGACGAGATCCGGCAGAAGGTTCTTGCCACCCTCGATCAATTGGGGCTGGCCGATGCGGAAAACAAGTTTCCCGCCCAGCTGAGCGGCGGCATGAAAAAGAGAGTAGGGCTGGCGCGCGCCCTGCAGCTCCAGCCCAAGGTCATGCTGTTCGATGAGCCGACCACCGGCTTAGATCCGGAAAAGACTATGGAGATTTATCATCTGTTCTATCAGACCCAAAAGCAGTTCGGATACACCGCGGTCATCGTCAGCCACGATATTCCAAAGGTCTTTAACCTGGCGGATCAGGTCATCATTCTCAACAAAGGCAAAGCCGAGGTCTTTGTCGACCCTCAGGATATCCAGGGTTCCAAATCCCCAGAAGTCCATGAATTCGTGATGCAGACCATGGGGGATGTCTATCTCAGCAGAGAAATGGAATAAGCCATGAAGAAACCGAATCTCGATTTTGCCGTCGGACTGTTCCTTATCGCCGGTTTTCTTGCCTTCGTATACATGTCGCTGCAGCTTGGGGAATTCTCCATCTTTGCCTTTGGCGATCAGTATCAGCTCATTGCCAAATTCGACGATGTTGCAGGTCTCAAGGTAGGAGCTGCTGTGGAGATGGCCGGGGTTAATATCGGTCGCGTTCAGAAGATAACCCTAGCCAAGGATGACCGGGCCAAGGTGACCATGCAGATCCAAGAGAAGGTAAAAATCACCAAGGATGCCATCGCCTCCATCCGAACCCAAGGGATTATCGGCGACAAGTATGTTCGAATCATCCAGGGTGGTGATGAAGTGTACCTCAAGAATGGACAGGAGATCACTGAAACCGAATCGGCAGTGGATCTGGAAGAATTGATCGGTAAGTACATTTTCGGAAAGGTATAACGTCGGGAAGATTAAAATCGGGAGCCTCTGGGGGCTTGCATTGCTCTGTGCTACAATAAAGCATTTCTCACTTGTACCACATCGATTTTTCCCCCTTTGTCCCGAGGGAATGCTATGGAGAGAGGAATTCACTACAAATTGGGCCTTCTGATAAGCTTCTTGACGTTGCTTGTCATATTTCCCGCGACCGCACTGGCAACCGAAACGGAAAAAAAGGATGTGACGACAACCCAGGATGCCGGCTGGGATGCCGGTTGGGAGGATGATTTACTCGCCGGCACCGAGGAAACAGCCATCGCCGATCCACTCGAGCCGCTCAACCGCTTTTTCTTTCATTTCAACGATCGGCTCTATTTTTGGGTCATGAAACCGGTGGCCTCCCGTTACGCCAAGGTCGTGCCCGCCGATATACGGACTACCTTCATCAACTTTTTCGAAAACCTCCTGGAGCCGATGCGGATGGTCAACAACCTGCTGCAGGGAAAGCCGCGGCAGGCCGGAATCGATCTATCGCGTTTCTTGATCAATTCCACCGTGGGCATCGCCGGACTGGCCAATCCCGCCCAAAACGAATTCGGCCTCCAATCTCGTGACGAGGATTTAGGGCAGACCTTTGGCCGGTATGGTCTGGGTGGCGGCATTTATCTTGTTTGGCCGTTTCTGGGCCCTTCCAACTTGCGGGATTCGGTGGGTTCCGTCGGCGATTTTTTCCTGCAGCCGCTCAACTATCTCGTTTGGAACGATCTGGTAGCCGGAATCGGAACAACCGCCGGCGATGTTCTCAACCGGACTTCATTCCGGATCGGTGATTACGAAGCCTTCAAAAAAGCTGCCTTCGATCCCTATCTGGCCATGCGCGATGCTTATCAGCAAAACAGGAAGAGTATGATTGAGGATCAGTTGGGGCAGACCATTCGGCTATACTACCCGGGCATCAGAGGCAAGGCGGGGCCTAAAAAATAAAGCCAGCTCGATGCCGGACGGTTTCCCGCATTTCTTGGGGTGAGAAGTCCATCCAGTTAAAAGACCGTAAGCCGCACTGTGCAAAACAGTTCGTATGGATGCCGGAATGGGACGAACTGTTGGTGTGGTTATTGTCGTGTAGACACCCTCGAACCCCGTGCCAAGGCGACGGCTTAACAGCTGATGCAGGCCCATGAGAATGTGCTAAGGCCACTGCGGCGGGACCTGTTCTTGCCGGTGGTCGATTGGAAAAGATGATCCATTTTTGTCCTCTGGAGAGGAGAAACCATGCGATTGGCAGATATTAGGAAAATTGCCGCTTCTTTGGTGTTGATCCTTGCGGTGCTAGTGATTGCGCCAGCGCCTGGGAAAGCTGACCAGAGTGGCCCGCTCGCCCAAATGAAGGAGAGTGTTAACGCCATTGTGGCGATTCTCAACAATCAGCATCACCAAAACGAGAAAGAAATGCAGGAGCGGATTATGACCTTGGTGCGGAACCGCTTCGACTTCCGGGAAATGTCCAAGCTGGCCCTGGCCCGGCACTGGCGGGATCTCTCCGAGCCCGAGCGGAAACGCTTCACGGATCTTTTTGCCGAGCTGCTTAAGAACACTTATATCGGCCGGGTGACAAACTATTCCCAGAAAAAAGTGCAGGTGGACTTCAAGAGCGAGGAGATTCATGGCGATAGGGCCGTGGTCGACACCGTAATTATCGTTAACAACACGGCGGGAACGCCGATCAATTACCGGATGAAACGCAATGGGGAAAAATGGGAAGTTTATGATGTGGTGATCGAAGGGGTTAGTCTTATCCGCAATTACCGCACCCAGTTCACCCGGATCATCGAGAGGGAGAAATTCGCCGGCCTGATGAAGCGGATCCAGAATAAAGTCAACAGTGGCAAGGCCTCCTAAAAACATGACCGTCGATCTCGAGAAGAAAGAGTCCATTTGCAGCTATTTGGCGGCAGAGGATCTCAGGTCCGTTTTTAAATTTCTCGACGAAAAGGAAGTCGAAACTCTTTGTACCTATCTGGAGCTCCAGAAACTGCCAACGAATACTATCCTGATGGAGGAAAATCAGGACGGTGATTTTATGGGCTTCTTGGTGAAAGGGCGACTGGCGGTGAAAAAAGAAACGCGCTTCCCGGGCAAATACATTCTGCTTGCCATTCTTGACCCTGGAACCATGGTGGGCGAGATCTCGGTGATGGAATGTTGCCGCCGAAACGCCACTGTGGTCGCCATGGAGGAGGCCCAGTTGCTCATCCTTTCTCGGGAGCGTCTCAATGCGCTTCTGGCAGCAGATCCCATCTTGGGAAGTAAGGTTTTGAAGCGGATCATCCAGGTCCTGAGCATCAGATTGCAAAGGGCGGACGACAGGCTGGCCAAGCTACTCTAGCCGATGAGCTTTTTCTCCGCTTTGGGGCGGCCCCGAAGAAGAATGAAAGGGCAGTTTTCTGCAGGAGGGTGGAAGTTGCCGTGGGCCGGGTACCGAATGGGGCGCCCTTCCTCCCGACAAATCGTAGAAAACCGGCTCCTTAAGGCGGCTTGGCCGGTATTGCCACCACGCATTGTAAGGGAGATCGTTCTTTGCATATTCCTGGTTGCCGGTCAGGCGTTCTTGTTCTCCCGCAAACACCATATCGAACCCTGGCTGGTTTTCGTGGCGATCCCGCCGGGCCTCGCTCTCGGGTTGCTCCGGCATGTTCTTGCCGGTCCGGAAGGGCTGTTGCACGCCTGGGTCTCCAGACACCTCGACTTGGTTCTTGCGGGTTTCGGACTCTTTTTCTTTCACCTTGTCTTCTATATCTTGCTTTTCTCTGTGGTTGTTTCCTATCCCATGGGGCTGATGATCGGCACTTTCTGGGGCTCCATGGACCTCGCTCGAGATTATATGGTATACTCCGTCAATCTCGTTTTCATCCTGGCGGCCGGCAGCTGGTTGCGCTGGTGGAGGACAATCGGCCGCCCCAATTCCTGACGATTCCCGCGCCGGTCGGGGTGTCTTGGTCACAGGGAATTGCCCCCTAAAATCGCATCGATTTATCATATTGTTTCAATTGCGTCTGACGAGAAGGGCGCTCGAGAGCTGGAGCCGATAGAGAGCAAGCAGGCGATAACTAAACAGCCGCTGTGACTCTGAAGGCTTACGCCCCGGGAAATCGCTTGACATGCCTATCGAGTTGCTTATAATTGCGTGGCCTTGCGCCCGCAATTTCCGGTGGAGGTTATCATGAACATCCGTTTCGACGAAATTCCGGAAGAAGGGCTGCGTCTGCATATCGAGGAGGAATCCTGGTTCCCGGACAGGGAAGTGGACCGTCGCGGCGGAGTCGCAGCTGATGTTTTTCTGCAAAAGAGGGAACAGCGTGTTTTCGTGGAGGGGTCAGTAGCGACCTCGGTTCGGCTGAGCTGCGATCGCTGTCTGGAATCCTTTTGCACTCCTCTGGCAAGCACTTTCAAGATCGATATCGAACTGGTCGACAAGCTGCCGGCACGCGAGAGCGAGCATTTTTGCAGTGGCGAAGAAATGGACATGATGTTCGTAGCTGCACCGGCCATTGATATTTTCCAAGTCCTGGCGCAGCAGATCTTCATTGCCCTGCCGGTAAAGAAACTCTGTTCCGAGAACTGTGCCGGACTTTGCAGCCGCTGTGGGGCAAATCTCAACGTCGAACCGTGCGGCTGTGCTGAGGAAAAGAAGCCTTCACCCTTCGAAGTGCTCAACTCTTTGAAGCATTGAATATATCGGAGAGAGTTGACAAGTTCCCAAAGACTGAGATATCCTGCCGAGATTTATCGCCGAAATTTAAACCCCCAAGAGGGAGGTAACAATGGCTTTACCTAAGAGAAGACATTCCCGGGCGCGGACCAGAAAACGCCGGTCTCATGACGCGTTGACGGCACCGGCAATCGCCACATGCCCCGAATGCGGCGAGCCCAAGCTGCCGCACCGACTCTGCTCCGGCTGCGGGATTTACAAAGGCAGAACGGTGATCAACCTAGGCGAGGACGAGCTCGAGTAGAACATGGCAGTGCGAATTGCCCTGGATGCCATGGGGGGAGACCGCGGTTCTCGGGAGGTCGTGGCCGGGGCGGTGCAGGCGGTCAATGAGATTGAGGATGTGGAAGTCACTTTGTTCGGTGACGAAAATGTCATCACCGCGGCATTGCTCGATCTGAACCAATCCCCGAATTCACGCCTGCTGGTCACTCACACCTCACAGGTCATCGCCATGGACGAATCGCCCTTCGAGGCAGTGCGCAAGAAGAGGGATTCGTCCATCATCGTCGCTTTCGACCATCTGAAAAAGAAAAAAGTGGACGCGGTGGTGAGCGCCGGCAATTCAGGGGCGACCATGGCCGCTGCCATCAAGAGCCTGGGCCGGCTGAAGAACGTGAGCCGTCCGGGAATTGCCAGCGTCTTCCCCACCCTCAAGGGGCCGGTGGTGATGATGGATGTGGGGGCCAATGTGGATTGCCGGCCTCAGCATTTGTTTCAGTTCGGGCCCTCTTAATTTCATCGGCAACGTGGAAGGCCGGGATACCTTTCAAGGAGATGTGGACGTCATCGTCTGCGACGGGTTTGTGGGTAACGTCTGCCTCAAGTTGAGCGAAGGGCTTGCCGAGGCGGTGCTTGCCATGCTGCGAGAAGAAATCGCCAAATCAGTTAAGGCGCAAGTCGGCTATCTTTTTGCCAAAGAGGCCTTTGCCCATTTCAAGAAGCGGGTAGATTACGCCGAGTATGGGGGTGCTCCCCTTTTGGGCCTGAACGGCACCGGTATCATCTGTCATGGCCGGTCTAACGCCCGTGCCATTAAAAACGCGATCAAAGTCGGAGCTGAGCTGGTCCGCCGCAAAGTGAATGACAAGATTCTTTCTCTGCTTTCTGCAAGTGGTACCTCGGCCGGTGCCCCGGAGGCAGGAGATAGGGCGGCCTCATGAGCCGGGCAGCCGTTCAGGGGACAGGGTCGCATCTGCCAGCCAGAAAGCTGACCAACGTTGACCTGGAGAGGATGGTCGATACATCCGACGAATGGATCACCACCCGCACTGGCATCAAATGCCGTCGATTGGCTGCTCGAGGCGAGGAAACCTCAAAAATCGGCGCCGCCGCCGGTAGCAAGGCCTTGGACATGGCCGGGATAGCTCCTGCCGAGCTTGACCTGATCATCGTCGGCACCATGACCCCTGAATTGACCATGCCCTCCTGCGCATGCTTGGTTCAAAAGGAGCTGGGGGCGGTCAATGCCTTTGCCTTCGATCTCAATGCCGCCTGCTCCGGGTTTCTCTTCAGTTTCGATGTGGCGGATAAATATATCCAGGCCAACCCATCGGTAGCCGCCTTTTCGCGGACGGCCGATTGTGGGAGTTGCTCAGCATGGGGGCGGGGCCAAGTCAGAACCCAGACCTCTGCCAGGACGACAAGGACGGCTCTTTCATTCGCATGGCGGGTCGCGACGTTTTCCGCCACGCGGTGCGCTCTATGGAGGCCGCGGTCAAGCAACTGCTTGCCGACGAGCGGGTAGCCCTCGATCAGGTGAAGCTGGCGATACCTCATCAGGCCAATATCCGCATCCTCAACAGTCTCGGTGAACGGCTGGGTCTGGCGCCCGAAAAAATCTACATGAATGTCAATAAATATGGTAATACATCAGCCGCCAGCATACCGATCGCCTTGGACGAGGCCAATCGGGAAGGACGCTTGGAGCCCGGGGATCTGGTGCTGCTCTGTGCCTTTGGCGGTGGGTTTACCTGGGGGGCTGCGTTGCTCCGCTGGTGATCGAAGTGGGGCGGTAAATTCGCCTCCATCCTTCAAGCGAGAACAAGGGAGAAGGCAGTGGATTACTTTCTGACCGAAGAACAGCAGATGATTGTCGACGTCGCTCGGCAGATCACGGATGAGCTGATCATCCCGCAGCGCGCCGAGTTGGACGAGAAGGAGGAATTCGCCAGCGATATCCTTGATGCAATTGCCCAGGCCGACCTGTTCGGCCTCTATATCCCGGAAGAATACGGCGGGTACGGTGGCGGCTGCTTTGAAATGGTTCTGGCCCTCGAGCAATTCGGCCGCGGCTGCGTTGGCATCGCCACCAGCTATGCCGCCAGCGCCCTTGGCGCATACCCTATTCTCATCGCGGGCAGCGAAGAGATGAAACAGAAATATCTCCCCGACGTGACCGCCGGCCGGAAAAGGGCCGCCTTCGCCCTCACCGAGGCCAATGCCGGCAGCGACGCCTCCGGCATCCAGACGACAGCGGTGCTCGACGGCGACGAATGGGTGCTCAATGGCACCAAACAGTGGATCACCAACGGCGGTGAAGCCCAGATCTATTCGGTGGTGGCCATCACCGACCGAAGCAAGGGAGCCCGCGGGGCCAGCATGTTCGTAGTCGAGGACACCGATCAGGGCTTCTCCTGGGGAGCCAAGGAAAAGAAAATGGGCATCCGTGCCTCCGCAACCACCGAGCTAATCTTCAAGGATTGTCGCATTCCCAAGGATCGGTTGATCGGGCGGGCCGGTCTCGGCTTCATTACGGTGATGAAGACTCTTGATCTCTCCCGGCCGGGAATCGCTTCGCTCGGCGTCGGTTTGGGTCAGGCCGCGCTCGACGAAGCGGCCCGCTATGCCAAGGAGCGGGTGCAGTTCGGCAAGCCCATCATCTCCTTTCAGGCCATCCAACACATGCTAGCCGACATGGCCGTGCAGGTAGAGGCCTCCCGCGCCCTAGTCTATGCGGCGGCAAAGCACATCCAGTCTCATCCCGAATCCATGTCCAAGGCTTCCTCTATGTGCAAGGTCATGGCTACCGATATGGCCATGAAGGTGACCACCGATGCGGTGCAAGTGTTGGCCGGCTATGGCTACATGAGGGAATATCCGGTGGAGAAAATGATGCGCGACGCCAAGATCCTCCAGATTTACGAGGGGACCAATCAGATCCAGCGCAATGTCATTGGCCAGGAGCTTAATAAGGAGTACAGCGCTTAGCAGCATCGTGGCCGCTTGGCCATCAGCCTGCCCAGCTAAGCCTCACAGGTCTCTTTCTCGCATCTGCGACGGCTCCTGGACGTTACGGCTAGAGATCGTAATAAATAATTCACACGTGATATCGATAGCATGAAAATTATCGTTTGCGTCAAACAAGTGCCGGACGCCAAAGATGTCCGATTGGACCCCGTCACCAATACCCTGGCGCGTGACGGCGTCCAGAGTATCATGAATCCTTATGACCGCCATGCCCTCGAGGAAGCAGTCCGCCTCAAGGAGGAGCATGGCGGATCGGTGACGGTGCTGAGTATGGGTCCTCCCCAGACCGAAACTACTCTGAGGGAGGCCATCGCCTGCGGGGCCGACGAGGCGGTGCTCGTTTCGGACCGCGCCTTTGCCGGCGCCGACACCTGGGCCACCACCTACACCCTGGCCAAGGCAATTGAAAAAGTTGGCGGCTGCGACTTGGTTCTTTGTGGCAAGCAGGCCATCGACGGAGACACCGCCCAAGTGGGCCCTGGTCTGGCCGAACGGCTGGACATTCCTTACATCACTTGCGTCCGAAAGGTGACCGACTGTGAGTCGGGGTTGATTCGGGTAGAGCGGCTAATGGACGACGGCTACGATGAGGTGGAGCTGCCTCTGCCCGCTTTGCTCACCGTGGTCAAGGAGATCAACGAGCCGCGGATTGCCTCTCTTAAGGGAAAGATGCGGTCCAAGAAGGCTGAGGTCCTTATGCTGACCGCCTCCGAGATCGGAGCGGACCCGGCAGCGGTTGGGCTGAAGGGCTCCACCACCCAGGTGGTTCGGGTTTTCTCGCCAGAGGCGCGGGGGGACCGGGAGATACTCACTGGCTCGGTGGATGAACAGGTGGCACACCTGATGTCCAGACTGGAAAAGATACTGTAGAAAATATACACAAGCGATCGGATCATGCTACGGATTGACAGCGAAACCTGTATCGGCTGCGGGCTCTGCGAGCAGAACTGCGCCTTCGGGGCCATCACGGTGGTGGACGGCTGCGCCCAGGTGGCGGACAATTGCACCTTGTGCGGCAGCTGTGTCGATGCTTGCGAAGTCGGTGCCCTGAGCATCGAGCGAGAGGATCGGGAGAAAAGTGCCGATTTCGGGGACTGGTCAGGGGTTTGGGTTTTTGCCGAGTTCCGCCGCGGCCGCCTGGCACCGGTTGCCTACGAGCTCCTTGGCATCGGCCGTCAATTGGCCGACAAACGGGGAGCGGAGCTCTCCGCCGTCCTCGTGGGCAATGAGCTGGGAGAGGCTCCGCAGCAACTGGTGGGCTCCGGTGCTGACCGGGTCTATGCGGCCGACGATCAGGCCCTGGCCGATTTTACCGACGATGTTTACGGTAACGTCCTTGCCGATCTCATCCGTGAGTACAAGCCGGAGGTCGTGCTCGCCGGGGCCACCGCCATCGGTCGTTCTTTTATTCCCCGGGTGGCGACCATGCTGGGCACTGGCCTCACAGCCGACTGTACTGAGCTGGACATCCGGGCGGAAGACGGAGCATTGCTCCAGACCCGGCCCGCTTTCGGCGGCAACATCATGGCCACCATCGTCTGCCCGCATACCCGTCCCCAGATGGCTACGGTGCGGCCGCTGGTTATGAAACCCAATGTCTACGATGCCGACCGGGCCGGCGAAATCATCACCGTCACGCCTTCGAAGGAGCGTTTGACTTCCCGAGTCAAAGTGCTCAGAAGCGTGACCGAAAAAAGCGATCAACTCAATATCACCGAGGCCGTGGTGGTGGGGGCCGGCGGCCGCGGCATGGGAAGCGAGAAGGGCTTCGCTCTAGTACACGAATTGGCCGAGGCTTTGGGCGGCGCGGTGGCAGCCTCGCGGGCCGCGGTGGACAGTGGTTGGATTCCTTATCCGCACCAGGTCGGACAGACCGGCAAAACGGTCTGCCCCAAGCTCTATATTACCTGTGGCATCTCCGGGGCCATCCAGCACGTGGTGGGCATGAATTCCTCGGACACCATCATCGCCATCAACAAGGACCCGGAGGCGCCCATCTTCAATGTGGCCACCTACGGAATCGTCGGCGATCTGTTTGAAGTGCTGCCCAAATTGATTGAGAAAATCAGGGAAAAGCGGGATTGAACGCCGTGCCTAGAGGGGACATCATGACCGATCTTACCGGAAAAATGGCTTTGGTGACCGGCGGCGGCCGCGGCATCGGTCGAGCGGTCTGCATGCGGCTCGCCGCCGCAGGCGCCAAAGTGATCATCAATTATGTCGGTAACCAGACGGCCGCTGAGGAGACGGCGGCCGCTGTCCAGGCGCAAGGCGGTAAAGCTATGCTGGCCCGGTTTGACGTGGCTGATCCCGATCAAGTTCAGGAAGGGATCAAACAGGCCACCACCGACGGGGAGCAGATCGATATCTTGGTCAACAACGCCGGAATTACCCGTGACGGGCTCCTTGTCACTATGAAGGAAGAGGATTGGGACCTGGTGCTGCAGACCAATCTGAAAGGGGCTTACAGCTGTATGAAGACAGTGTGCCGGGCGATGATGAAGAAGCGCTGGGGTCGGATCGTCACCATCACCTCGGTTATCGGCGCCACCGGTAATGCCGGCCAAGCCAATTACGCCGCGGCCAAGGCCGGTCTGGTGGGACTCACCAAATCGCTGGCCCGCGAGCTCGCCACCCGGGGGATTACGGTCAATGCGGTGGCGCCTGGCTATATCGATACGGACATGACCCGCGGGCTGCCCGAACAGGTCAAGAAAAAAATCCTGGGCGAGATTCCCATGCAGTCTCTGGGAACAGCCGAGGATGTGGCCGGGGCCGTAGCATACCTTGCCTCGGAGGAGGCCCGCTACGTTACCGGACAGGTGCTGCATGTCAACGGCGGCATGTTCATGCCGTAGCAACAAAAATTCGGGACAAATTTTCGTCCTGGTCGGCTCAATAGGGAGCGGAGAAATCAAGAGGAGAAGGTATCATGTCTGCAGAAATCGAAAAGAAACTCATCGACATCATTGTTGAGCAGCTCAGCGTGGATCGGGAGAAAGTGGTTCCAGAGG
>JARRJE010000103.1:0-6414 GCA_037379765.1 Deltaproteobacteria bacterium | reverse complement strand
TGATCTACGTGGGGGCGGTGTGCGTGCTCATCGTTTTCGGGATCATGCTGGCCGAGCCCAAACCGGAGCAGGCCATCGGCAAGTCGAATGCGGTGGCCGGGGTCTTGGGCCTCGTGATCAGTGCCGTGCTCTTCTGGGGCCTGGTGCGACTGGCACAGCTCGCCCCCTGGCAGCCGCTGACCGGCGCCCAGAATTTCTCGCTGCAGGCGGTGGGCGAGAATCTGCTTACGACTTACAGCCTGGTCTTTGAATTGATTTCCGTCGTGCTGCTGGTGGCCATCATCGGTTCGGTCGCCCTTGCACGTCTGGGCCGGAGAGGCAAGGTATGATTATCCTCAGTTTGTTCAACTATCTGGGCAGCTATCTGGTCATCGGGGCTTTCCTGTTCGCCATGGGCGTTTACGGCCTGCTGCGGCGAAGGTCTCTGATTGGCATGCTTATCGCCGCCGAGCTGGTGATGAGCGGTGCCTCGGTCAACTTCATGGCCTTCAACCGGTTTCTTGCCCCCAACCCTGCGGTCGGGCAGATCTTTACCCTGTTCATCATGGGCATTGCCGCTGCGGAGGCGGCCATTGCCCTGAGCATTATTCTCGCCGTGTACCGCAACTATCGGTCCATTGATACGGCCGATATCGAGGAGCTCAAGGGATGATGGCCTCGCCGCCAGCCATCCCCCAACTCGACTTTCGCGACATTAGGATAGCCTGAAGGAATCAGCCTCATGGAACCCATCGTCTCGCTCAAACCGCTGCTGGCTGTGCTCGCCGCCTTGGCCGGCTCTATCCTGGTGATGCTGACCCGCCGCAAACCCAACCTCCGGGAGGCGTGTTCGTTTGCGGCCGCGGTCACCATGTTCGGGATCATCGTTTCGATGGCTCCCGCCGTCCTTCACGGCAGGCGCTTCTTCTATCGTTTGTTCTCCATCCTTCCCGGCGTGAGCGTGACCTTCCGGGTGGATGCCTTCTCCCTGGTTTTCGCCCTGGCGGCCTCTCTCCTGTGGATTTTCGCGGTGTTTTATTCGGCGGGCTACATGCGGGGCCTGAAGGAGCATGCCCAGACCCGTTTCAACTCCTGTTTTGCCCTGGCGCTGTTCGGGGCCATCGGCGTGGCCTTTTCGGACAACCTGTTCACCATGTATCTCTTCTACGAGATCGTGAGTATCTGCACCTATCCTCTGGTCGCCCATCACCAGGATGGGGAGGGCTACGAGGGCGCCAGAAAATACATCGTTTATCTCACCACCACCGCCAAGGGGTTGGTGCTGCCGGCCATGATCCTCATCTATGTGCTTACCGGCAGCCTCGACTTTGCCACCAACATCCACAGCGGCATCTTCCCTGCGAACGTCAACGCCGCCCTGGTGACCGCCCTCTACATCATGTGCCTGCTGGGCTTTGCCAAAAACGGCGTTATGCCCTTCCACAACTGGCTGCCCGGCGCCATGGTCGCCCCCACCCCCGTCTCCGCTCTTCTGCATGCGGTGGCTGTGGTCAAGGTCGGCGTCTTTTCCACCACCCGGGTGATGCTGTTTGTCTTCGGCACCAATCTCATGGGCCATCTGGGGCTGGGCGTTTTCACCGCCTATTTCGTCTCCTTTACCATCATCATGGCCTCGGTGATCGCTCTCACCAAAGACAATCTGAAGGCGAGGCTGGCTTACTCCACGGTGAGTCAGCTCTCCTACATCATTCTGGGCGTTGCGCTGCTCACTCCGCTCGGCATCGACGGGGGGTTGGTCCACATCATCAATCACGCATTCTCGAAGATCACCCTCTTCTTCTGCGCCGGCGCCATCTTCGTGGCGACCGAGAAGAAGAACATCTCCGAGATGGGCGGTTTGGGGCGGACCATGCCTTTTACCTTCGGGGCGTTTGCCATCGCTTCCCTTTCCATGATCGGGGTCCCGGGGGCGGCAGGCTTCGTCACCAAGTGGTATTTGCTGCTCGGGGCCATGTCCGCCGGCCAGATCGGCATCCTCCTGGTGCTCATCGGTTCCACCGTACTTAATATCGGCTATTTTGCGCCGGTGACCTACAAGGCCTTTTTCGGCAAAAGGCCGCCGGGAGAGCCCTATGAAGGGATCAAGGAAGCGCCTCTGTCCATGGTGGTGCCGCTGACCCTGTCGGCGATCATTTCGATAATCATAGGCATTTATCCGCATATCGTGCTTCAATTCGTGAAAATGGTGACGGGATGATTATCGTCAAATTCATCGAGTTCCTTCGCGATCATTTGGGCCTGGTCAAAAGACTCTGCTATCTGGTCCTTGCCCTGCTGGTGCTGTCGGACGCCTTTCTGGTGAACAAGGAGCACGCCCATACCGCAATGGAGCACTTTCCCGGCTTCTGGTCGCTGTTCGGCTTCATCGGCTGTGTCCTGATCATCATCCTTTCCAAGTGGTACGGCCATCTGGGAATCATGACCCGTGAGGATTACTATGATCGATAATCTCTGGGTCCATCCGGCCCTCATCCTCATCATCGGCGCCGTCCTGCTGCCCCTGTTCCGGGGGGCACTCAAAAAGCCGTATCTGCTGCTGGTGCCGTTGCTCACCTTTGCCGATGTCCTCTTCATGCAGCGGGGCATTCACGGCGTGGTGCAGGCCGGCGGCTTTACGATGACCTTTGGCCGGGTCGATACCTTGAGCCTGGTCTTCGGCTACATCATGTCCCTGATGTGCATTATCGGCACCCTATACGGCCTGCATGTGGAGGATCCCTTCCAGCATATGGCTGCCTGGGTCTATGTGGCGGGCTCTCTAGGGGTGATCTTCTGCGGCGATTACCTGACCCTCTATGTGTTCTGGGAGCTGATGGCCTTCTCCTCAGTTTTCCTGGTCTGGTTCCGTGGACGCAGGGAATCCCTCGGAGCCGGCTATCGCTACCTCCTGGTCCACGGCACCGGCGGGGTCGTCCTGCTTCTAGGCATCATTCTGCGCTGGCAGGCCACCGGCGACTTTACCTTTGGCCCCATCGGGGTGGACCATCCGACCCTGGCCACTTACCTGATCATGATCGGCTTCATCCTCAACGCCGCAGTGCCGCCGCTCCACGGCTGGCTGCCTGATGCCTACGGGGAGGCCACCGTCACCGGTGCGGTTTTCATGTGCGCCTTCACCACCAAGACCGCCATTTACACCCTGGTGCGCGCCTTTGCCGGCATGGAGATTCTCATCCCGCTCGGGGTGATCATGGCCCTCTACGGCGTCGTCTACGCCGTGCTTGAAAACGACGCCCGCCGTCTGCTTGCCTATCACATCATCAGTCAGGTGGGTTACATGGTGGCCGGGGTCGGCATCGGCACCGAGCTGGCCATTAACGGCGCCGTGGCCCATGCCTTTGCTCATATCCTTTATAAGGGGCTGTTGTTCATGGGCACCGGCTCGGTGCTGTTCATGACCGGCGAGAGCCAGTTCACCAAGCTGGGCGGGCTCTACAAAAAGATGCCCCTGACGTTCGTCTTCACCCTGATCGGAGGGCTGGCCATCTCCGCCTTCCCCTTCACCTCCGGCTTCGTCAGTAAAACCATGGTCATCGCCGGGGCCTTTGAAGATCATATTCTGTGGGCCGGTTTTCTGCTCACATTGGCCGGGGCAGGAACCTTCCTCCATACCGGCCTGAAGGTGCCCTACTTCATCTGGTTCGGCAAGAACAACTGCAGCAAGGAGAGCTGGGACAAGGCCGCCGATCCGCCCTGGAACATGAAGGCGGCCATGGCGGTGGCCGCGTTCTTTTGTATCTTCATCGGCTGCTATACACCCTATCTCTATTCCAAGCTGCCGTTCCCGGTCCATTACAACGCTTACACCGCCTATCACCTTTCTGAGGAGATGCAGATGCTGCTCTTCACGGCTCTCGGATTCTTCCTGCTCATCAAGAAACTGACGCCGGAGCCCACGATCAGCATCGATATGGACTGGTTCTACCGCATGGGCGGCCGCGGCTTCCTGAAGGTGGCCGACGGGCCAATCCAGTCCACGGACAACGCGGTGAGCGAGGCTTACCGGGTGGTGGGCTTGAGTTCCCTGATGAGCACCGCCCGCTTCTGGTCCTGGTTCGACTGGCATGCCATCGATGGGGTGGTGGACGGCATCGCCCGCACCGTCCGAGGGGTCGGCGGTTCGGTGCGGCGGCTGCAAAGCGGTCAGCTGCAATACAATATCTATTATGCGATTTCCATTGTGACGGTGCTCCTCGTCGCCTACGTGATGTCGTAACCGAACCTCCCCCGAGGACGAAAGAGAATGGATTTCCTGATCATCAATCAAGGCTTCAGCTACTTAAGCTTTCTGATCTTTTTTCCGTTGGCGGCGGTGCTGGTCCCGCTGGTGGTTCCCAGCGATTCCTTCGCCCGTTTCTGGACCCTGGGGGTCACCATCGTCGTCGCCGCGGTATCGCTGCCGCTCTATACCGGGTTTGACCCTTCGACCCATCTCTACCAGTTCGGCGAGTACCATTCCTGGAGTCCTTCCCTTCATATCCATTACACTCTGGGCATTGACGGCATCAGCCTGTTGCTGGTCCTGTTGACCACCTTGCTCATGCCGCTCTGTGTGCTGGCCTCCTGGCGCTACATCCAGACCCGGGTCCGTGCCTTCATGATCTGCCTCCTGTTGATGGAGGCCTCCATGCTGGGAGTGTTCGTCGCCCTCGATTTCGTTCTTTTCTATGTTCTCTGGGAGGCGATGCTCATTCCAATGTACCTGCTCATCGCGGTCTGGGGCGGTCCTCGCAAGGTTTACGCATCGATCAAGTTTTTCCTTTACACTCTGGCCGGCTCGGTGCTGCTGCTTGTCGCCATCATCGCGCTTTATCTCAAGGCGGGCACCTTCAGCATACCGGCGCTCATGGACCAGAATTACAGTCTAAGTTTCCAGATTTGGGTCTTCCTGGCCTTCTTCTTGGCCTTTGCCATTAAGGTACCCATGTTTCCGTTCCACACCTGGCTCCCGGCTGCTCATGTGGAGGCGCCCACGGCAGGAAGCGTGATTCTGGCCTCGGTGCTACTGAAAATGGGAACTTACGGCTTTCTTCGCTTCTGCCTGCCGATCACCCCGTTGGCTACATTCACCTTCATGCCTTATATTCTGGCGCTGTCAGTGGCCGGCATTCTTTATGGCGGGTTCACCGCCCTGGCCCAGCATGACATGAAAAAACTCATCGCCTACTCTTCGGTGGGGCACATGGGCTTTGTCACCCTGGGTATTTTCGTTCTCAACGCCGCCGGGATCGAGGGAGCGATTCTGCAGATGATCAACCACGGCGTTACCACCGGGGCGCTCTTTATCTGCGTAGGACTCATTTATGAGCGCACCCACAGCCGCGAGCTGGCTAAGGCGACCGGGGTCGGCAAGTTCATGCCGATCTACGTCACCTTTCTGGCCTTTTTCTCCCTTTCCTCCCTCGCCTTCCCCGGCACCAACAGCTTCGTCGGGGAGTTCCTGGTTCTGGCCGGTGCCTTTGCCAAGAACTGGAGGGTGACCGCCTTCGCCATTCCCGGGGCGGTTCTTGCCGCTGCTTACATGCTGCGCATGCTACAGAAGGTGGTCTGGGGCGGAACGAGCAATCCTGACCAGTCGTATCTTACCGATCTCAACATCAGGGAGATCGTCACCCTGGCACCGTTGCTCGTCTTCGTCTTCTGGATCGGGTTGGCGCCAAAGCCGTTCATGGATGTTATGCACGCCAGCGTCGCTCATTTACTTACCCAAGTCGGGGCGTCCCCTGGCGCCGGCCCTCATATTCTGGCAAAACTGATGCTGCCGTAATAACGAATTCGGGATACCACTAGAAGGATTCGCAATGAAACCGATGTTGTTCGCCCCAGAGTTATGGCTCCTTTTCGGAGGTCTTCTGCTGTTCGGGATCAGCCTCGGCCGAGCTTCCGGCCCAAAGGCCCGCATCACTGCCCTCGGGGTGGCGGTGGTGGCCCTCGCATTCTCGCTGGCCAGCGTCGGTCAGAAAGGCGAGCTCTTCTTTGCGGTCTATCGGATTGATTTTTTCTCGCAGGTGTTCAAAGTGATCATCACCGCCGGTCTTTGTGCGGTGCTTCTGTTCACCGGCAGGATGAAAGATATCCGGGAAGAGGTGCTGCCCGAATACTACCTGTTTCTGCTCCTCTCCACCCTTGGGCTGGTGATGCTGGTTTCCAGCGTCGAGCTGCTTACCATCTTCATCGCCCTTGAGCTCTCTTCCTATTCTCTTTACCTGCTTGTGCCCATGCGTAGAGAGCAGAAGGGACTGCGCATCCAAATGGAATCGGCTGCCAAGTACATCCTTTTCGGGGTGGTGGCCACCGGTGTCATGCTGTTCGGCATGAGCTATCTCTTCGGCCTTACCGGCACGACTTACCTTTCCATGCTTCTGCCTCGCCTCCAGCCGTTGGCCACCCAGCCGGCGGCCCTGGCAGGCATCG
>JARRJE010000102.1:0-7107 GCA_037379765.1 Deltaproteobacteria bacterium | reverse complement strand
CATCCTCCATGTCCCGCTGGAGGATGTTGATCTCCATCTCCTCGATGGCCAGCGAGCGCTCGTCTTTTTCCACCCCCTTGCGGGAGAAGACTTTGGCATCGATCACCACCCCCTCGATGCCGGGCGGAACCCGCAGCGAGGTGTCCTTGACGTCGCCCGCCTTCTCGCCGAAAATGGCCCGCAGAAGCTTCTCTTCCGGGGAGAGTTGCGTTTCACCTTTAGGGGTGACCTTGCCAACCAGTGTATCGCCAGGTTTCACCTCCGCTCCGATGCGAACGATACCGCTTTCGTCCAGATTGCGCAGTGCCTCTTCGCTTACATTGGGGATGTCGCGAGTAATCTCCTCTTTGCCGAGCTTAGTGTCGCGCGCCAGGGTCTCGAACACCTCGATGTGGATGGAGGTGTAGGTGTCCTCTTTGAGCATCCGTTCGCTGAGCAGGATCGAATCCTCAAAGTTGAATCCGCGCCAGGGCATGAAGGCAATGGTCACGTTCTTGCCCAGGGCCAACTCGCCCCGGTCAGTGCCCGGGCCGTCGGCCAGGATCTGACCTTTGGTCACCCGCTGACCGGGGTGGACAATGGGCCGTTGGTTGAAGCAGGTGTTCTGATTCGATTTCCGGTATTTGTCCAGCCGGTAGACGGCCACGCCGGTGGTGAAGCCGTCGGTGCCCGGCTCATCGTAGCGAACCACCCGCCAGCAGGCAGACACCCGAATCCCTGGCCACCGGCGCCTCGAGTCCTGTACCGATGAGGGGAGCAGCGGGGCGAAGCAGTGGCACGCCTTGCCGCTGCATGTTGGACCCCATGAGGGCCCGGTTGGCATCGTCGTTCTCTAGAAAGGGAACAAGAGAAGCGGCTACGCTCACCAATTGGTTGGGAGAGACGTCGAGATGGGTAATCTCGTCGCCCGAGCTGATCAACACCTCCCCTCGCTGCCTGGCGATGAGGGTGTCGGCCACGATCCGACCTTTGTTATCGAGCTCGGTTTTGGCCGGTGCGATGATATTGTCCCCCTCGTCCAGGGCGCTCATATACTCCACCTCATTGGTCACCTTGCGGCCGTTTGTCTTGCGGTAAGGCGTCTCGATGAAGCCGTACTGATTGACCCGGGCGTATGTAGCAAGAGAAACAATGAGGCCGATATTGGGGCCTTCGGGTGTCTCAACCGGACAGATGCGACCATAATGGGTGGGATGGACGTCCCGCACCTCGAAGCCGGCCCGTTCCCGGGAAAGCCCGCCCGGGCCGAGCGCACTCAGACGCCGCTTGTGAGTGACCTCGGAAAGCGGGTTGGTTTGGTCCATGAACTGAGAGAGCTGGCTGGTGCCGAAAAACTCCTTGATGGCGGAGGTGATGGGCTTGGGGTTGATCAGGTCGTGGGGCATGAGGGTCTCCACTTCCTGAAGGCTCATCCGTTCCCGGATGGCTCTTTCCATGCGGACCAACCCCATGCGGTACTGATTTTCCACCAGCTCGCCTACCGTCCTTACCCGTCGGTTGCCCAGGTGATCGATGTCGTCGATGGGCCCCTGCTCATCCTTGAGCCGGACCAGGTAGCGCACAGCCCCCATGATGTCCTCCTTGGTGAGGGTGCGCTGCTCGATATCGGCTTTGACCTTGAGCTTGGCATTGATTTTGAACCGGCCCACCTCCGAAAGGTCGTAGGTGTCCGCGTTGAAGAAAAGATTGTCGAAGAAAGACGTTGCAACCTCATAGGTCGGCGGGCTGCTCGGCCGCAAACGCCGATAGATCTCGATCAGGGCCTCCTCCGTGGTCGCGACCTTGTCCAAGGCCAAGGTTTTGCGGAACGAATCGGAATACTTCACCCCGTCAATGTAAAGCATCTCGAAGGAAGGGAGCTTGGCCTCGAGGACGGCCTCCAGCACAGACTCGGTGATCTCCTCGCCCACCGGCAGGATGACCTCGCCCGTCTCCGGATGGACGATATCATGGGCCACGTACTTGCCAAGCAGATCTTCTGTTTCAACGTCAAGGTACTCAATCCCGGTATCGAGAAGCCGCTTGGCCAAGGCTTTGCCGATCTTACGATTCTTCTTGGCGACGACTTCGCCGGTGCCCGGATCGATCAGGTCATACGGGGCGCGCTGTCCGACAATCACTTCGGGATCGAACCGGCGCTTGAAGGACCGCTCCTTGATGACGATCTTGTCGGTAACGTAGAAATAGCGCAGCAGATCCTCGGCGCTGTACCCCAGGGCTTTCAGCAAAGTGGTGACCGGAAATTTACGCCGTCGGTCGATGCGGACATAAAGAACGTCCTTGGCGTCGAACTCGAAATCAATCCAGGAACCGCGCACCGGAATGATTCTGGCGGAATAGAGCAACTTGCCGCCGGCGTGAGTCTTGCCACCATCGTGGTCATAGAACAAGCCGGGGGAGCGCTGGAGCTGACTGACGATTACCCGTTCGGTGCCGTTGATGACGAAGACACCGGTGCGGGTCATAAGTGGAATGCTGCCGAGATAGACGGATTGCTCCTTGATATCCCGAATATTCTGCGCCCCGGTATCTGGATCCGTATCATAGGAGACCAGGCGAACAGTGATTTTGACAGGGACCTCAAAGGTCATCCCCCGCTCGACGCATTCCTCCACCGAATATTTGGGGTCGCCGAAGTTATAGCGAACGAACTCGAGTGAACAGGCGCCATTGAAATCCTGAATGGGGAAAACGCTCTTGAAGATCCCCTGCAGGCCAATATCCTCCCGGTCATCAGGATCAACGCCGATCTGGAGAAAGCGCTCGAACGACAACCGCTGCATCTCGATAAGATGAGGTTTGTCGATGACTTTTCTCGTTTTTGCGAAATTCTTTCTGATTTTTTCAATCGTCTTCATTCAGCCATGCCTCGCTGTTAGCCTGTGAAGGTCGTCGCGCCGCGGCGAGATGCCGGCGGTGTCATCTTTTGCTCGGAAGGAGAAATCGTTTACGCCTCAGCAGCTCACGGCTCCAGCACAAGAACGCAACAACGCTACAGGGGTTTCTCCCCCCGTAGCGTCCCTGCGTTGTGTCTTCCCGCGCCGGACAGCTTTGGCGCGGGGTGAAGTTCGGGTGGCAAACAAAAATGCAATAGTCGCTCCCGGTTATTTGATTTCCGCGGCACCGCCAGCAGCTTCGATCTTCTTCTTGATCTCCTCGGCATCGGCTTTGGCAACGCCTTCCTTCAGCGGCTGTGGTGCGCCCTCCACCAGCTCTTTGGCTTCTTTCAGGCCGAGGGCGGTGATCGCCCGCACTTCCTTGATAACCTGGATTTTCTTGTCGCCGGCAGAGGTGAGAATCACATCGAACTCGGTCTTCTCCTCGGCGGGAGCAGCTGCTTCCCCGCCAGCTCCAGCGGCCGGGCCGGCAGCTACAGCAACCGGGGCGGCGGCCGATACGCCGAATTTCTCCTCGAGCTCCTTGACCAGCTCAGAGAGCTCGAGCACACTCATATTAGAAATAAATTCTACGACGTCTTCTTTGGTCACAGCCATTATTATAACCTCCTGGCAGTTTGATGATTGCTTCGCTTACGCTTCTGCCTGGCCTTTCTGTTCCGTGAGGGCCTGCAGCAGATAAACCATTTTCTGAGGAACGCCATTCAGCGCCCGGACAAAGCCGGTGGGCACCGCCTGCATCACCGAAAGCAGCTGGCCGAGCAGAATTTCCTTGCTGGGGAGCTTGGAGAGGGCCACCAGATCAGCGGCAGTCAACCCCTTGCCCTCGAGCGCAGCGGCCTTAACCTCTAATTGAGGATTGTCCTTGGCAAAATCAGTAATGATTTTAGCCGAGGCCACCGGATCATCGTAGGAAACCGTCAAAGCGGTTGTCCCTTGCAAATGCTCCTGAATCAGCGCGAAGGGGGTCCCCTCAACTGCTCTGCTCAGCAATGTATTCTTGGCCACCTTGATCTCGGCGTTACTCTGCTTAAGCT
This sequence comes from Deltaproteobacteria bacterium, assembly GCA_037379765.1. Lineage (GTDB taxonomy): Bacteria > Desulfobacterota > Desulfobulbia > Desulfobulbales > UBA5123 > JAJYKH01. The sequence goes on along the minus strand of JARRJE010000102.1, from coordinate 3,173 downwards.
GCCGCCTGAGATCCTGCATCTTGTTTACCGTGAGACCACGGTAATCGGTAATGATGGCGATCTTCGCCTTGGCGATCTTGTCATTCAGTTCCTGAACAACTGATGCCTTTTCTTCCCGATTCAATGTATTCCGCCTCCTTGTTGTATTGACCTCTTTATGTCAAAAGCAGTCGAGGCCGGTGCAGGCAGGTGACCAGCTACAGAAATTGGCTTCCTCGGGAGAACGGTTCGACACGTGTGACCAAATCAGCGTCTGAAAAATATGAAGCTCTCAGAACCGTCGCAAAACCGTCTCGGCAGGCCAGCAGAAGCTGATTAAAGCGCCCTACCTGCTGTCTTCGACTCAAAACTGCTTGTTTCTTTTGAAAAATCCTTTCAGCAAAAACTTGTCAGGTGGAGGCGAACCCCCTGTTGTCTGTTCCCAACCCGGTAAACGTTCCCAGGCGTGAATCAACCTGGGCACCTAACCCTTTTTAGGCGGCCTTCTTGGCCAAGGTGCTCAACTCTGCAGGATCGAGTCTTAAGCCCGGCCCCATGGTGGTGGAGATATGGATGCCTTTCAGGTAAACACCCTTGCTGGATGAAGGTTTCACCTGCAAAATCCTGTCGACAAAGGCAAGAATATTTTCCTTGAGCTTGTCGGGGCCGAAGGAGGATTTGCCCACCAGAGCGTGAACCACCCCGGCCTTATCGACTCGAAAGTCCACCTTGCCGGACTTGATCTGCTGGACCATCCGGGCCACGTCGAAAGTGACCGTACCCAGCTTGGCATTAGGCATCAGCCCCCGTGGGCCGAGCACCCGGCCAATCTTACCGACCGTAGCCATCATGTCGGGAGTGGCAATAGTCCTTTCGAACTCCAGCCAGCCGCCCTTGATCTTTTCAACGTAATCATCGCCCCCGGCATAATCGGCGCCGGCATCGAGTGCTTCCTGCACCTTATCGCCTTGGGCAAACACCAAAACCCGCTCGGTTTTCCCGGTGCCATTGGGCAGAACCACGCTGCTGCGCACGTTCTGATCGGCATGCCGAGGATCGACTCCGAGACGGATAGCGATATCCATCGACTCATCGAATTTGGCATAGGTGCACTTCAGGGCCAGATTCAACGCTTCGTCGAGCAGATACGTCTTGTTGAAATCGACCCCGGCGGTCTTCTCTTTGTAATTCTTTCCTTTCTTCGTCATGGCTCTTCTCCGGAATTGCCCGTCAATCGCTGTTCTTGCTTTTTGCGCCTGTACCCGGCATGACCCGAGCGCAAGACTGTAAAGTAAAAAATCAATCCACTACAGTGATGCCGCAGCTCTTGGCTGTCCCCTCGACGATCCGCATGGCTGCCTCGATATCATAGGCATTCAAGTCGGGCATCTTATGCTCGGCAATCTCCCGGACCTTGTCCCTCGAAATCTTGGCTACCCGCTCCTTCTTGGGATTGCCCGAGCCCTTCTGAAGATTTAGGGCCTTCAACAGCAAGGTGGAAGCCGGGGGCGTCTTGGTGATGAACGAGAAAGACCGATCGGCATATACGGTGATGACCACCGGAATGATCATATCACCCTGATTCTGGGTCCGGGCGTTGAACGCCTTGCAAAACTCCATGATATTGACCCCATGCTGGCCCAGGGCCGGGCCCACCGGCGGCGATGGATTCGCTTTGCCGGCGGGAATCTGCAGCTTGATATAACCTGTAACTTTCTTGGCCATTGCCCACTCCCTTTCTTGCTCTGATCGATATTACAGTCGATAAGCCACCTCAGGGGGTCCGCCCCTAGCTTTTGGTGACTTGGATGAATTCAAGCTCCACCGGAGTTTCCCGCCCGAAAATGCTGACCATGACCCGCACCCTGCCTTTGTCCGGGAAGACCTCGTCGACGACACCCTGAAAGTTGGAAAAAGGGCCGTCGATGACCCGCACCTGGTCGCCCTCTTCGAAACTAACCTTGGGCTTGGGTTTCAAAGCCCCGTCTTTGATGCGGCCGATAATTTTCATCGCATCGTCATCAGAGAGAGGCTCGGGATGAAGATCGTTGCCGACGAAACCGGTCACTTTGGGAGTGTCGCGCACTGTATGCCACGTTTCGTCGTTCAGCTCCATATTGAGCAGGATATACCCGGGAAAGAATTTGCGTGATGAGGTCTTCTTCGTACCCTTGATCATTTCAACCACCTGCTCGGTGGGCACCAAAATCTCGCCGAACAGCTCATCCTGCCCGGCGCTTTTGATCCGCTCCTGCAGAGTCACCTTAACCTTTTCCTCGAATCCAGAATAGGTATGGATAATGAACCATCTCCGTGCCATGGGTCGAATCGCCTTCCTTGGATTGTGGGCTAGCCGATAATGGAGCTGACGATCTTGCCGAGGACGAGATCGACGGCACCGAGATAGATTGAAATAAGAATCACAAGCACAACGACCACGATGGTCGAACTCATGGTATGCTTCCTGGCCGGCCAGGCGATCTTCCCGAACTCGCTCTTCACCTCGTCGTAAAACCGCTTGACCTGGGCAGGGCTGAACTTGGACGGCTCGCTAACCACTGTTTCCGCTCCTTTCCTCTTGCCCGCTGTTTCGGCGTCTTTGCTGCTCATTCTCGGACCTGATCTCGATTTGGCTACAATTGCATTAATCTTCCCAACCCCACCCAAAACAGAACTTCGTCTTTGCCGGAACAAAGACGAAGTTGCTGGACAGACTGGCAGGCCAGGAGGGATTCGAACCCCCAGCCCCCGGATTTGGAGTCCGGTGCTCTACCAATTAGAGCTACTGGCCTATACCGCAAATCATTTGGTTTCCTTGTGCAGAGTATGGGTCCGACAGAAGGGGCAAAATTTCTTGAACTCCAGCTTCTGCGGGGTATTTCTCTTATTTTTGGTGGTTGAGTAATTACGGCGTTTGCACTCCGTGCAACCGAGCGTGATGATATCTCGCATCTCTATGAACCTCTGCTGAAAAAATTCAGCTATTCGGTGATTTCGCTGATGACGCCTGCGCCGACCGTCCGCCCGCCTTCCCGGATGGCGAATCGCAGCTCCTTCTCCATGGCGATGGGGGTGATCAGAGTCGCCTCAATGGTCACATTGTCTCCGGGCATCACCATCTCCACTCCCTCAGGCAAGGTCACCACGCCGGTGACATCCGTCGTCCGGAAGTAAAACTGCGGTCGGTAACCATT
>JARRJE010000101.1:8681-11589 GCA_037379765.1 Deltaproteobacteria bacterium | reverse complement strand
TTTTAAAAGCAAGCACGGAGTTCAGCGTAATGACCCGCAAAGAGGCAATCGTCGTCGCTGCCGCCGAGCTGTTCGCGGAAAAAGGCTTCACCGAAACGACCACCGCCGAGGTGGCGGAACGGGCGCAGGTGGCCCAGGGCACCCTGTTTTATCATTTCAAGACCAAAGGGAATATTCTGCTCGAGGTCTTTGAGAGCATCATGGCCCGTTATCAGGCCGGCATGGAAGCAGCCGTGAAGAGCGCGGGCAGCGGCCTGGACGCTATCGAGGCGTTATTGCGGTTCCAGTTCGCCTTTGTCGAGAAAAACAGCCGGGAGTACCTGGTGGTGCTGCGGGACTTCCCCTCTTTTCTGGCTGGTTCCGACTCGCCGGAAAAGGCGGTGGTGCAGCGACGATTGGCCGGAATTGTCGGCATTATTCGCAGCGCTCTCGAACGCGGCCGCCGGGATGGCACCATTCGCGATCTTCCGATCGAAGCGACTGCCCATATCCTGCGCGGCCTCGTCTACGGGCTGACCCGGCACAAGCTTCTGGGCTTTATCGCGCTTCCCCCCATCGGCGAGGAAGTGGTCGATTTCTGTAGGCAGGCATTGCAAGTCCCCTCAGGTTAGAAGGAAAGCATTCAGGAGTCAGCTTTCTGTAAGCACCAGCAGCAGCCTAAGAATCACCCCTAGGGCAGACTGACGGGGATTCACCGGAGTCATTCTGCCTGCTTGTTTCACCAAATTCTTGTTTCACCAAATTGCTGAATGACCCGCGAGCTCATATCAAAAAGAGAATCATCATGGAAACCAAGACCGAACCGAACATAACCAGCCGGAAGTTACAAAAAGACAATGGACGCACCCGCCGCTGGCTGGTGCGCATCCTGATTGCGGCCTGTCTCCTCGCCGTTTCCCTGGCCTTCACGCCCAAGATCTTCTACCTCCTTTCCCACGAAAGCACCGATGACGCTTACTTCCAGGGCACCGTCGTCCCAGTGAGTGCCGAAGTGGGAGGGCGGGTGATCAAGTTGAACATCAAGGACAATCAGCTTGTTCATGCCGGCGACCCTCTCCTTGAGATCGACCAAAAGGATTACCAATTGGCCCTGATCCTCAAGAAAGAAGCCTTGGCAGTAGCGCGGGCCGAGATGAAAAGGGATGAAGCCGCCATCGTCGAGGCACAAAAATCGCTGGCCGAAGCAGAAGCGAAACTCGCCGATGCCCAGGCCAACGAAGGATTTGCGACCGGTGAAAAGAATCGTTACGGCGGTCTGGTTGAATCCGGCGCGGTGTCCCAACGCAAGTTCGAGGAGGTGAAAACCACTTGGCAGACCGCCCAGGCGAAGAGCCGAGCCGCCTCTTCGGCGGTCGCCAAGGCCCGAGCCGCCATCGACACGCAACGGGCCGGGCTCGCTGCCCAGGAAAGCAAGATCAAGGAAACGGAGGCTGCGGTCAAGGTGGCCGAGCTCGCCCTGACGCGCACCACGGTTAGGGCACCTATCACCGGACGTATTACGCAGAAGAACGTGGACGAAGGCAAATACATCCAGCCCGGGCAGCCTCTCCTGGCTCTGGTCGACCCTGACGACATCTGGCTTGCGGCCAATTTCAAAGAAACCCAGATCGGCAAGATAAAGGTCGGGCAGCCAGTCGACATCAAAATCGATGCCTACCCCGGCCTTACCCTGCAAGGGCATGTGGACAGCCTCCAGGCCGGAACCGGCTCGGTCTTCAGCCTCCTGCCGCCGGAGAACGCCACCGGCAACTTCGTCAAGATCGTACAGCGCCTACCGGTGAAGATCGTCTTCGACCGCAGAGCGGGTAGCCGCAGGAAGCCCCCGCTGAAAAGCGGCCTGCAATTTAGATCCGCCTACCGGCAAACTTAGCGAGCACAGCAAGGAGCTGCCGAAAAAGGAGCTCGCATTCATCACACTCGCGAGGACGCGCAGAGAATTCACCGGAGGCCGAAGCGTGTTACCCACCAGGGTCAACCGGCAGAGGCCTGGTTTTATAATGCCATAAGCCAAAGAACCGATTTTCCATGAATGAAATAGAGCCCGCGGTCAACAAATGGCTCATCACCCTGACGGTGATGACGGCCACCATCATGGCTGCGCTGGACATCAGCATCGTCAACGTGGCCCTGCCCTACATGCGGGGCAATCTCGGAGCCTCGGTGGAAGAGATCACCTGGGTGGCCACCGGCTATCTTTTGTCCAACGTCATCATCATGCCGATGATTGCCATGCTGACCGCCCGCTTCGGGCGCAGGAACTTCTATCTCTTCAGCATCCTTCTCTTCACCGCCACCTCCATGCTGTGCGGGGTGGCCTGGAATCTCTCCTCACTCGTCTTTTTTCGAACTTTACAAGGTGTGGGCGGCGGGGCCATCATTCCCATTTCGCAGGCCATTCTCCGCGAGAGTTTCCCGCCGGAGGAGCAGGGAAAGATCATTGGCATCTATGGGCTCGGAGTCATTCTCGGGCCAGCTTTCGGCCCCACTCTCGGGGGGTGGCTGACTGATACCTATTCCTGGCGCTGGATCTTTTTCATCAATGTGCCGGTGGGGCTGCTCAACCTCGTTCTCATCTCGCGCTATATTCACGATCCCCATTATCTCATGCGTGACAAAGGAAGGATCGATTACGGCGGTCTGGCCTTCTTGACTATCGGTCTAGGCTGCCTGCAGCTGCTCCTTGAAAAGGGCGAGCAGTGGGACTGGTTTGGGTCGAAGTTCATCGTCTGGCTGGCCATCCTGGCCGCCTTGGGCATCGTGTTTTTCATTTGGCGGGAGCTGACGTTCCGGAAACCGGCTGTCGATCTCCGCCTTTTCCGAGACACCAATTTTGCCACCGGTACCCTTCTTGGCGGGATCTTCGGAATCGCCCTTTACGGAAGCCTCTTTCTCCTTCCCTTGTTTCTGC
>JARRJE010000101.1:0-8660 GCA_037379765.1 Deltaproteobacteria bacterium | reverse complement strand
CATGGCTTTCACAATGCCCATTGCCGGCCGGCTGTACAATCGGTGCGGGCCAAGGCTTCTGGTGGGTACCGGCATGCTGGTGAGCGGCTTTTCGTTTTGGCAGCTCTCCCGCCTCAATCTCGGGGTCGGCTTCTGGGATATTTTCATGCCCCAGGCACTGCAGGGAGTCGGCTTTGGGCTGGTTTTCGTTTCTCTCACCACTTCGGCAATGATCACCATCGAAAAGAGCCGGATGACCGCCGCAACCGGCCTTTATGTGGTGGTGCGTCAGATTTTCGGGAGTATCGGCATCGCCGTGGCTGCCACCGGCCTTATCAGAAGCCAAGCATTCGGTCACGCGGTTCTGGCCGAGCACCTCACTCCCTACAGGGACGTGGTTGGCCGCTGGCTTACCGCGACAGCAGGCGGTTTTGCCGCCCGCGGCACCACCTCCGCCACGATCCCGGCCAAGGCCCACAGCCTTCTGGCGGCGATGACAGAAAGGCAAGCCGCCATGCTTGCATACAACCATGTCTTCTTCCTGCTCTCCCTTCTCTTCGGCCTGAGCTTTCCTCTGATCTTCCTGCTGCGAAACGGGAGCAAGGGATAACACTTTCATCGACAAGGAAGATGCAATAATCGACTTTTTTTCACCGATCTTTCCCGCTACAGAAATTATTACGGCACTTTTTTCCGCCACACGATCCGCTGAATGTTCCTAACAAACCAAAGAAGTGTCGGCGCTCGGACCTTACCGGAAAAAAGCCCGATGAAAGTGGCAAGATCAACTCCCATGTTGTGCGATCACTTGTTCATATTCTAGTTAGGATCTTGAAATAAATAATTTTTTCTTGTTCAATTCTTTCTGGATGCCGGCTGAACCCGCACCGAGCGGAGATCACTCGGTATGCCCCTTTGTCATCTTGAGAAAGACTCCCAGGGCAATAAGCAAGGTGCTTCCTCCGATAAGAATTCCTACCGGATAGTAAAGATTTCCCGCCAGATCCAATTGGCTGTATTTGATGATCATGATCAGGGCTTCGAGCACCAGGGCGATGCAAATGGTGCCCACAAAGCGGGTAATGGTGCGGCGGACGCTGAGGTAAATATTCTCTTCTTCCTCGGAGAGGATATACTCCTGGCTCACCCCGAGAGCTAATTCAAAAATTGCCAGTGAAATCACTAAAGTATTGATGGATTTAACAATGGCGGAGATCATGCCGTCCTCGCCTGCCATTCCTTGGCCGGGATGGATAAGAGAATGAAAAAACTGGTATACGGCCAGCACCACGAGGCCGCCGGAAAGGAGTAGAAATATGCTGGAAAAAATCAGCGCCATGAATATTTTGAATTTTTTTATCATGATCGCCTCCTGGTTGGATTATGCCGATGATCCTTGGACTTCAGGAGCCGGCGATTGTCGATTGTATGAGGCAGGCAGTCGTTGGGAAACGCCAAGGGACGGCTTCAGGCCTTAGCGAGAATGCTTCATGGATAGTGGTTGGGAGGAGTTTTCCCGAGCGGGAATTTGCCTGGAAAGGCAAGATCGCAAAAAGTGATTGTATCAAGATCGACTGACAATCACCAGAAACAAGGAAAACGGATGTAACGCCGACCGTGGTTCATATCGGCAGTCAGATTCTCACGGTCTGGTTGCCAAATGAGAACGATTGTGGCAGTAATAAATCCAGACGATGATATCCTTTTCCCCGATTTACGAAGAGGTGGAGTCATGCGGGCGTTGAGACTGGTACTCTGGAGTGGGGCCCTGGCGGTGAGTGTTTACGGCATCGCCTGGTTATGTTTCCCGGATCGGGAAAGGACCAGGGGGGCCAACCCGGGTAAGGCGCCCTCTCCGGCGGCAGCCACCGGCCGTGCTGACCTTCCGGAATCGTCTTTTGCCGACAAGGTCGAAGCCGTCCATCGCCTCAAGCGCGAGGGGCGCCACCCGGAAGCCATAGCCCTGCTCCTCGGGTTCCTCAACAAAGCGGAAAGGGAGGCGGCCCGTGCAGGTTCGGGAATCGCCTCCTGGTATTACGAGCAACTGGCCATTCTTTACCGAAAGGAAGAGCAGTTTGTCGAAGAGGTCAAAGTTCTGAAAAGATATCTGGCAATCGTCAGAAAGCTTGGCACCCCGCCCGCCAAGAAGCTGGAAAACCGGTTGACTCGAGCCAAAGAACTATTGGTCGGCTCATGAAAAAAATTGTCCTGTTGACTAGCATAACCATCTTTGGATGGGGCGGCTGGTGGCTCGGAAACAGTTTGGGCCCGGTCACTTCCTACCTGCTCAGTGTCGTCGGCAGCCTGGCAGGTGTCTATGCCGGTGTTCGGATCAATCGGGATTATCTCGATTTATAGGCAAGGCAGTAAAGCGAGACAACGGAAAGAACTGAGGCTCCATTTTTAGAAGTTCTGTTCCAACCACTTACTCCTCTGCGTTTTTGTCTCCCTTTCTTTCCTGATCTTGAATAGCACGGAAAAATTCGCATTTTCTGCAGTCCTCGAATTTCTGGGCAAAGGTGCCCTGAATCTTGCCGGAGCAAAGAGTGCCGGCGACCGCCCAGCAGACCCTGCCGAAGTGGGGATAGGCCGGGCATTTGACCGAGTTGTCTTTATCGCGGCCGCATTGCATGAATTCCCAACAGGGTACGATGCCGGGCCCTTCCTCGGGTTGGTAGGGAAAGTAGAGACTGGCAACCAGCCCGCCACTGGCCCTGTTTCGCAGGCGGACGAAGCCGCCGTGCTCGGTGATGATCTTGCGGCAGATGGCCAGGCCGAGACCCGTCCCCTCGCCAATCTTTTTGGTGGTGTAAAACGGCTCGAAGACCTGTTCCAGCTTCTCCTCTTCGATGCCGGGGCCATTGTCGGCGATATGCACCGCCACATAAGTGAGCTCGTGTTCCTCCTCCTCTTCGATGGTGACCGTGAGCCGCCCGTCCTTGCCCATGGCGTCCAAGCTGTTGGCCAGCAGGTTGAGAATCGCCTGCCGGACATGGTCTTTTTCCTGCAGAACCGGAAGCTCCGAGTTGTAGTGTTCTTTTACGGTGATCCGGTTTTCGCCATACATTTCGTCAAAAACTCGGACCGCGGCGTAAACCGTCTCGGTGAGCGGAGCTTTCTCAAAATGGAAGCGGGGCTCCCAGGAAAAGATGAGGACGTCTCGTAAGATATGCTCCAAACGGTCGGCCTCCTCGACGATGAGAGAGGCGTACTGCCGCTGTCTGGCCGTGATGGCCTCCTTCTGCAGGCGCCTTCCGAAACCGCCGAGGGCCGTGAGGGGATTGCGGATCTCATGGGCGATATCCGCGGTCATCCGACCAAGGGCTGCCATCTTCTCGGCCTGAATGAGCTTGTCCTGGGTTTCTCGGATCTCTTTGGCCTTCTTTTCGACTTCCTCTTCGAGGCTCTGGGTCCACTTCTCCATGCGATGACGGGCGATGCTCAACTCGCCGCTCATTTCGTTGAAGGCCCTACCGAGCCGGCCGATTTCATCTTTTGAGTTGGAAGCGATCCTGCCGGACAGATCTCCGGCCGAAACTCTCTTCATGCCGTCTCTAAGGTTATGAATGGGCCTGATGACCAGGCGCCAGAGAATCAGACTGAGCACCGAGGCGATGATGGCCACCACCAGCAAGATATACCCGGAGATGCTCCAGATCTGCCGGTTGATGCTCTGCTCGATGGGCATCAGGGAAAGGTCGCTGATCAGGAAACCGAGAACCGCGTCTTTCGGCGAATGGACATGACAGGCGGCAGCAGCGCAGCTCGGTTCGTTGGCGATGGTATCCACCAGGCTGAGCAGATTTCCGTGATCGTTGTCCTGCCGGATAACCCATTTACGCGGATGGATCGGGGTTTCAGCGGAAAAGGTGATCTTCTGGTGGCAACTGCCGCAGATCATCCGGCCCAGATCGGCCTGGCGGTTGATCTCTCCTGGATGGGAAGAAAAGGTGATCACGCCGTGGGTATTGAGAATGCGGACAGAGGAAATCGATTTTGCTGTGCCGAGGGCGGCAATGGTCTCCTGAATTTCCTCCCTATCGCTCGTCAGCATATCGTGATGCAGACTTTTTTGGGCCAGATTCGAGAAGGTGATGACCTTGGCGAGCGCATCGTTCATGAGGGTCCGGCGTTGGTTGAGAATTGCTCTCAGCCAGATCAGCCCGCTGCCGACCAGCACGAAAATGCTGATCGCAATGACCAACTTGGCGGTCAGCGAGCTGCTTATGCGGCGCAAGACAAGCTGCATCCTCTTCCGAAGGCGCTCCTGAAACGAAGGAAACCGTAAAGGTGTTTTATCCTCTCAGCTGCTGCTGTCAATAGTCCGTTGCCCCTGGATACTGACCAGAACATTCCCGTCTCTGTCCTCAAGAGAGTATGAATAGAGGGTCAAAGTCAATCGAAAATCTCGGCATGAGACGCTTTTTCAGATGAACGGTTTCATCTTTGGATGATCCCAATATCCAAGCGACAACTTGCTGGAAATTATAATCCGAAATACACTCCCTCTTGACCAGATATCGCCGGATGAGCAGCGTACGTCGCGTCCCCAGCTCAAACGGCATTAATAGCTCTGGTAGGATCACCACTTTTTTTATGGCGTGCGTGGCTCATCCGCCTGGATGGACCCGGACAGTGGACATTAAGAGGATAACGTGAAAGCGTCTCTCCAATTCATGATTCTTGTCCTTGTTGCGCTCAGCGCTTTGCAAAGCAGGGCGGCTGCATTGACAAAAGAACATTTTCTCAGTCTGACGAGCAGGATCGACTCCGCTACCGCGACCGCCATGGCGGAGAACCTGGCAAATGCCGACTGGTATGAAATGGATTCGGCCGCACTCCTGGACGCATTCAATGCAACTCTCGATGCGCGCAAAAGATTCGCGTGGGGAAAGACGGTGCCGAAGGATATTTACCAAAAATATGTGGTTCCTCTGCGGGTGAGCAATGAACCGCTTCAACCCTTCCGGCGAAAGCTCCTCCATGATATAGGACCGCGTCTCGATTCACTGAAATCACTGGCCCGTGCCGCCCTCGAAGTTAATCTTTACCTGGGAGAGCGAGTCGGGTTCAAGCCGACGGACAAACGGGATCAGGGGCCGTTGACCACTCTTTCCTGCGGATTCGGGCGTTGCGGAGAATTAGTAATCCTTGCCGTCGATGCGATGCGGTCAGTGGGTATTCCCGCACGCGGAGTGTACGTGCCTTACTGGTCGGCGTTTGATAATAACCACGCCTGGATCGAAGTTTACACGGAAGACGGCTGGAAATACATGGGGGCCTGTGAACCGGCAACACGGTTGAACAAGGCCTGGTTCGACCGGGCGGTACAGCGGGCGGGCATCGTCCTGACCATGGGCAGTGATTACCATGAGACCGATTCAAATGTAGTGAAAACCGGTTCTGGCTATCGGCTGAATGTGATAGGGAACTATGTGTCCCCAGCGAGACTGACGGTGGAAATGCCAGAAAGTTGGGGGAAAGAGGATCACCTGTGGCTCGCTTTGTTCAATTTTGGCGCACTGCATCCGCTGGTTGAACTGGTACCCAAGGACAAGATCGCAATGATCGAGCTCGGGAACGGTGACTTTGTCCTGATGGGCCTGTATGAAGGCAAGCTGTTCTTCCAACCGTTTACCGCGCGGATGAATCATGAATCGCGGGTCCGGTTGGATGTGGCAAAAAAAGTTCCCCAGGATTTCACGTTGACCTACCCCTGGCCACCAGCGAGTAATCGACACGAGCCCGACCTGATCCCAAAAGACAGGATCGAGATTGCCCGGGTATGGCGAAGGGTACGAGACGAAAAACGAGCCTGGGAGCGAGACTGGCTCGACCGGTTTATCCGCGAAGGTGGAAATTTCAGCGAAAAACTTTATGAGACGTTAAAACGGAGCCCGGGGAACGAGGCGACGGTGCTCGATGCGGTGCTCGATACGCCGCCAGAATGGCGCAAGAATGCGATTTTCATCGTCTCTCTCTTGTCGAATAAAGACCTGCGGGAGGTGAATCCCAAGGTGCTGGCGCGCTGGCTCATGCGGACCCCAGGCCGGTATGGCAAGGCCGAAAAGATGAAATCCTTTGTCCTCAATCCTCAGATCGGCTATGAGGCTCCCGGGACCGGATTGGCATCGAAGTATGCCACGAACCTGGTGGTTTTCACTTCGCTGGGGGAACTGCGTGATGAGGTAGCGCGCTACTCCTCCCTTGTCGATACCGGATTGGGCCAACGACCGTTGCCGCCGATAACGAGCCCCAGAAACTGGGGGACCGGGATGCGCTTCCCGAGGTCAAGGCGCATTACGAAGATCCGGCAACGGTGAAGCTGCAATGGAAAGAGGCGACTTCCCCTCCGAAATGGAAATCGGATTTTCTTTTCCTGCCCATCGAGGAAGATGGCCTCCCTGATTATCGCCACGACCTCCCAGAGGGGATCAAGAGAGGAAACGACATGACTGTTGTCACGCTGGATCCGGGGCAGTACCTGTTCATGGCAGGAAGACGAAACGGCCGTGGGGATGTAGCAGTGAAAATCCGTATCGTCACTTTAGAAAGCGAGGAGAATCGGGCGATGACGCTCAATCTTGTCCCACCTCCCGAACCGCCTCCCCACAACCGCAACCTGCACTTGCAGGATCTCGAATGGAAACCGAAGACGTCGAGAGGAAAACACCTTCTGATCATCCTCGGTGACAACGAACCCTCGAAGCGAGTTCGTGACCAGGCAAGGAAGATCAAAGCTGATGGGATAACGGTTGACCTTATAAGCAATATTAGACAGTTATCCTCATCAGACAAAGAGAAGATGGGGTTGAAAAATCGTGATGAAATCGGAACACCCTATGTCTATTGTTTTGATGGGAACGGCATGCTGCTGTTCACTCAATCGGGATACGATCTCAACCTGGCGAACCGGGTGAGAAATACGCAGAGATAAAAAAGGCAGTCAGGCATTCTCTTTTTTCTGGCGTTAAAACAGGTAGACTTGGGGAAATCGTCAACTTACGCGGCATCGGCACATTGTCCTCATGGGCTGCAGGATGAGCCAGTGGGCGATCGTTGGACCAGATGTTATTTAGAGCAAATCCTTTGAAAATCATCTATAGTTAATGCTCTTGCTTGCTGAACCGGCTCGAGATGCCGCCGACAAGACAAATCCGAATACACCCAAAAGAGGTATCACCTGATGAATGCAAACAAAAAAATGAAATATTTCTGCAGCGGTCTAGTGCTCGCCTTTTCCCTCTTTCTCTGGAACTCTCCCCAGGTCAGTGCCTCTCCACAGCATCGCGGGGTGACGATGAAAACAGTGTCCGGCAAGGTGGTCCAAACCATGAACAGCGGCGGTTATACATATGCCCTGGTAGAGAAAGACGGCGTCAAAACCTGGGTGGCTATGCCCGTGACCAAGATCGCGGTGGGCAATGAAATCAATTGCCGGCCGGGCATGGTGATGAACAACTTCCGTGCCAGTTCATTGAAACGCACTTTCGAGCACATTGTCTTTTCGCAGGGACTGGCACCTGCCGCCGGCGCCGCTGCACCGGCCCCGGCTGAAGCGGTCAAGGTGAGCAAGGCCGAGGCTCCTGATGCCCATACCATCAGCGAAATCTATGAGCAGAAAGGCTCTTTAGCGAATAAGCCGGTGACGGTTCAAGCCAAGGTGGTCAAAGTCACTCACGGCATCATGGGCAAAAACTGGCTGCATCTGCAAGATGGCACCGGCAGTTCGGCCGCCGGGACTAATGAACTGGTGGTTACTACCGATTCCGATTCGCCGAAGGTTGGTGATGTGGTCATAATCAAGGGGAATCTTTCAACGGACCGTGACTTCGGCTCTGGCTACAAATACAGCGTCATTGTCGAAGGAGCGGAGGTGGCCGGCAATAAGTGAGGGGCAGGCGTCCCGTCTTTCATTCAGCCTAAAAATTATGAAGGCCGACACTTCAACCAGCGGAGTGTCGGCCTTTCTTTTCTTAAAAGCTCCTCATGAAAACAAACGATTCCTCTTGCCGGGCCCAAGGGCCGCCACTTCTCCCTATGCTCATGCCGCCGCGTAATTTCCAGAGGCACCATCCTGTTTATCTTCGAGGACAAGACCCCTTTGGATGACATATACTCTTCATATGAAGGAGTACCTTTCGCTTTCGGGTTTGTCTCACCCGCTTTCTCCTGATTTGGGTCTAGATCGATGAACCGGTGGCGGTTTCGCTTGCCGGATCGGCTCCGGAATTTCCTGAAGGATCCCTTCAACCGGCTGCTGGCGGCCGGGCTCGTCATTATCGCCGTGGTTCTTTTCTTTATCGAGCCGAAGCGGACGCCCGGTTTTGCCATGGTCGAGACGGTCACCCTGCCACTGTTGGGGGTAGTGCGGCCAGCCGACTGGTCACTCGCCGCTCTTGCCGTGGTCTTCGGGCTGGTCGACGGATTCAACCCTTGCGCCATGTGGGCCCTGGTCTACCTGCTCTCATTGCTGGTAAGCCTCAAGGACCGCCGACGGATCTGGCTTCTGGTCGGCACCTTTCTTTTTGCCTCGGGCGCCCTCTACTTTCTCTTCATGACCGCCTGGCTAAACGTCTTTCTGGTGCTCGGATATGTGCGGCCGCTCACCATCGTGATCGGGGTCGGGGCCATGGGGGTAGGCATCGCCGACCTGCGTGAGGTAATTGTTACCCGGGGGG
>JARRJE010000100.1:0-6530 GCA_037379765.1 Deltaproteobacteria bacterium | reverse complement strand
GTGAGCCGCAGGTAGGGGGCACCCTGGAGCGGCTGCCCGGAAGTATTGTGGATCTCGACAGTCATCCCGATCTGGTAATTCTGATTGCTAAACCGGAATGTCTTGGTGATTTGGAGGCCGGAGGGCAGTTTGCTCGTGAGCACCAGTTGTCCTTCCTCCGTCTTTTGATTGAGCATCACCTCATCCCGGTCGGCCGTGAATACCGGCACCCAGGTTTTGTCAGGTTCAACGCCCCAGGTGAAATAAAGGGGCAGCTCGGAAGGGGAAGTGGTGGTAATGAGCTGCATGAAGTCCGAATCCGGTTTGAGGGATTCACGGTACTTCTTGAGTTTGAAGCTCTTTATTCCGCCGCCGGTTTCGGTAATAACGGCGGAATAAAGGTTGGTCTCCACCAGGATGTCACGGCCCTGTCGTTGGGGTTCCTGCTGCGCCGGCGGCTCGGACATGGGGAGGGCCGCCTCGGCGGGAACCCGCGTCGGCGGCTGTTCCTGGGCGGCCTTCGGCGCGGGCGGGGGTTTCACCGGTTGGTTGAGCTGCTGTACTTCCTGCGGCGGCGCAGGAGGAGCGGGTACGAAAAAATATTGATATCCCAGAAGAATAGCAAGGGAAATGAGAACGGCTAGAATGGCTCTTTTCGTTTCCATAGAAGATTCATTCCTTCGACGGCGGTCGGACTCACGCCGACCGGTCCTTCACCGGGTCGAAGCCGCCGGGATGGAAAGGATGGCAGCGCCCCAGCCGGCGCAGTGCGAGCCAGGAGCCGCGCAGCACGCCATGGCATTCGATGGCTTCGAAGGCATATTGGGAACAGGTGGGGTAAAATCGACAACTGGGCGGTAGCAGAGGCGAGAGGCAGCTCTGGTACAATCGGATAAGGGCAAGGCATAGCCTTTTCACGATGTTTTCTACTCCGCGTTGGGTTTGGGCCCGCCAAGGCTTTTTCCCTTGAGGGGGCTTTTCTCCAGAAGTTCCTGCACGGCCCGTTCGATCTCCTGCGGACTGTCGGCAGTGAAACCGCGGCGGGTGGCAAAGATCACGTCCACCCCGGTGCCGGGAGGGATGGTTGCCGCCAGGGCCCGAGTAATGAAGGAGCGGTGATGACGGTAGAACTCCCTGATGATTCTCTTGAGCCGGTTCCGTCTGACTGCTGAATTGACACCGTGCACGCTGATTCCGAGCCGATTTTCCCCAGCTTCATTCACAAGATAGATCAAGCTGAATTGATCGCCGCGCAACCGCCGCCCCCGGGCATAGACCAGTCGGTATTGCCATGGTTTGGTCAGCAAACTGGATGGAGGCAGCGAAGAAGACGGCACGGGTGCAATGCCGACTGCGGCTGAAAGGAGGCCAGCAGGAGAGCTCAGGCGGCCAGTCGCTTGCGGCCTTTGGCCCGCCGGCGGTTGATGATTGCCCGGCCTGCTTTGGTTTTCATCCGGACCCGAAAGCCATGGGTGCGATGACGTTTGGTATTGCTCGGTTGGAAAGTTCTCTTGCTCATGCTTTTTTCCTTGATTCGTTCTCTTTCCGGCAGCCCGCTCCAGCTTTTCTGCCGCCGCCTTCAGCCGGCGTTGAAAACGGCAGGCGCAATGACCTGCATCCGATTTTGCCTCGTTTTTCAACCGCCTATTCAGGAAACAGAGACGCCAAGGGCTGCCGCTCCATTTTGCGCGGGCACTGCTGAGGGCGGACCTTGGCGAATACACCTGCCATGATGCTTAAACGTGGAATACTAACCACACCATGAAAAAGTGTCAAACAAAAACCGCCGGAAAGCAGATAATTGGCGTATCAGGAGGCTGCCGATTTCTTCCGGACTTCGGCTTGCTCATCATTTTGGGCCTGTCCGGATTCGGCGTGGTCGAGGCCGAACAACGCCCGGATCAATTCCAGCCGCTGCTGTTTCTGCTCGGGCGAGGTCTCTGCTTTGAGATAAAGGATGGGGTCGTGGAGAAGCTTGTTGATGATGGCCGAGGTCATCATCTGGAGGGACTTTTCCTGTTTGGGAGTGAGCTCACGGAACTGGGTCATCGTCTTTGCCAGCTCGTTTTCGCGGATAGTCTCGGCTTTCTGGCGAAGAGCGGTGATGGTGGGGGCTACTTTCATCCCTCCCAGCCACTGCACGAATTTAAGGGTTTCTTCGGCGACGATCCGGCTTGCCTTGAGTGCTTCCTTCTCGCGCTCGCTCTTGTTGAGCTCGACCACGTTTTTCAGATCGTCGATGTCATAGAGATAGACGTTGTCGAGATCGTTGAGCCGGGGATCGAGGTCGCGCGGGACGGCGATGTCGATAAGGAACAAAGGTTTGTTCTTGCGCAGCCGCATCACCGGCTTGACATCCTCTTTTTTCAAGATGAGGCCGGAGGCGCCGGTGGAGCTGATGAGGATATCGACAATCTCGAGCTGCGGCACCAGCTCCGAAAGGGCCACCGCCGAGCCGTTGAACTGGCGGGCCAGATTAACCGCTCGCTCGAGGGTACGGTTGGCGACGATTACCTGACTGATGCCCTGGCCGATGAGATGCTCGGCGGCCAGTTCCGCCATTTCGCCTGCCCCGACCAGCAGCACCCGTTTGTCCTGCAATTGGCCAAAGATCTTTTTGGCAAGCTGCACTGCGGCAAAGCTGATGGAGACGGCACTCCCGCCGATGTTGGTTTCGGTCCGGATGCGTTTGGCCACCGAGAAAGATTTGTGAAGGAGCTTGTTGAGAACAACCCCTGTGTACTGCCCTTCGCTTGCTTCCCGATAGGCCTGCTTGAGCTGTCCGAGAATCTGGGGCTCGCCCACGATCATCGAATCGAGGCTGGCAGCCACCCGGAACAAATGCTCGATCGCTTCCTGGCCCCGGTAAAAATAACTGTACTTCTCGGTTTCCTCTTCGGGGAGCTTGCTGTCGGCAAAGAGAAAGCCGCGTACCGCCCGGGCGGTGGCTTCCGATTCCTTGCTCACGAAAATAGCTTCCACTCGGTTGCAGGTGGAGAGAAAACAGCATTCCTGACAGCCCGGCAGACTCCTGATTTTGAGTAGCGGTTCTCCGCAGTCGCCGGAGAAAGCGAGTTTTTCCCGCACAGCAACCGGAGCCGTTTTGTGATTGACCCCCAGAACTTGAATGCTCTCAGCCCACATAGGAATGCACCCCCTGGAGAAGAAAGCTCACTCCCCATAGTGTAAACAGTGCAGCGGCAAAGCCGATGATCGTCATGATTGCCGCCCGCCGGCGTCGCCAGCCCATGGTCAAACGCTGATGGAGGAGGGCGGCATAGAGAAGCCAGGTGATCAATGACCATGTTTCCTTGGGGTCCCAGTGCCAGTATGAGCCCCAAGCCTGCTTGGCCCAGATGGAACCGGTGATGATCCCCAGGGTCAGGAGCGGGAATCCGACCGCCAGGCAGTGATGGTTGAGATTGTCCAGAGCTTCCAGGCTCGGCAGTCGGGAGTAAAAGACTCCGAAGTGCTTGTTCTTGATCTCCCATTCCAGCAAAAGGTACATGACCCCGCCGCAGAAGGCGAGGGCCAGAAAGCCGTTGGCAATGATGGCAATGCTGGCGTGGACCGGCAGCCAGTCGCTCTTGAGGGCCGGCGGCAGTTGGGAGATCTGGCGGGAGGAGAGGGCGGCAACCAGCATCAGGACGGAAATGAGCGGGGTCACGAAAACTCCGAAATTCTTGACCTGGTAGCGCCAACGAAAGGACAAGAAGCCCCAGGTTACGGACCAGGCGAAAAAGGAGACCGCCTCGTGGTTGCTGGTGAGAGGGGTATGGCCGGCTTCGAAGTAGCGGATTACCAGCACCGCCGTATGCAGCAGGCCGGCGCCAAGGAGCAGCGATCGCGCCATCGTGCGGACCGATGTTTTCTGCGTGGCGAAATAGACCATATAGACGATGGTCGCAAGAAGATAGCCGGCAAAGGCGATTTGGAACAGGAGATAGCTCATCAGGCGTTCCCCATGGATTGGAATTTGATTTTGATCTGGTTCAAACAGTCACGGCCGATCGTTTCCGGGAGGACTTTCTGCAGGTGGGCTTCGACCTTGGCCCATTCCTGCCCCCGGAGCCAGAGGGGCATTTCAGGGTTGAGCAGCTTCTCGAAAAGAGGCTTATTGGCCGCCGCTGACCATCCCTGCTGCAAAATAACAGCACGAACCGCTCCCAGCAGATCGAGATAATTCGCGTACTCGGGCCCGAATCGTTCCTCCAGCTGTTCCCGAATCTGTTTTGCCAAAGCGGGACTCTTGCCGCCGGTGGAAACAGCAATGGTCAAATCGCCCCGACTGAGAAAGGAAGGCAAGATGAAGTTGCAGCGCTGAGGAACATCGGCGATATTGAGAAGGATGTTCTCCCGCTCGGCCTCTTTCTGGACGGCCTCCTGGGTCTGCTCGTCGTCGGTGGCGGCGATCGCCAGAAATGCACCGGTAAGATCTCCTGATCGGTATGGACGGTTGCGCCAGATGATCCGGTTTTCCCGATGGAGGGAGGCGAGTTCGGCGGTGAGCTCGGGGCTGATAACGGTCACCTTGGCGGCACAGGCGAGCAAGCCCTTGACTTTGCGTTCCGCGACCCGGCCGCCGCCGATGACGAGGCAAGGGCGACCGGCGATCTTCAGGTTGACCGGATAATAATGCATGTGTTTGGAGCTAACTTTCCGAAGATATTACCCAAAAATAGAAAAGCGGTTTTCGGGCAAAAAACAGGGGACTATATTACCATAGTTGGCGCCGCGGACCAAATTTCTTTCTTTACGTTTTCTTTGTTTGACGCTTGACAAGATGCGAGAAATTAAGATACCCCCGTATGGAGAGAGGCGACAACCGGCCATCGCGCAAAACAAATGGAGGATCAGCAATGCACAAGGGGACTTTGTCGATCTCTTCGTCACGAAAGATGGAATTCATTGACCTTACGAACCAGCTTAATGGGGAACTGGCCGAGAGCGGGTTCAAGGAAGGTATTTGTATTGTTTACACCCCCCACACCACGTCGGCCCTGACCATCAATGAGGGGGCCGATCCCGATGTGCAGAGGGATCTGGTATCAGTGATGCAGGAAATCGTGCCCCGCAACCATCCTTACCGTCATGCCGAGGGGAATTCTCCCGCCCATGCCATGGCCTCGCTTTTCGGGAGCTCGGTGACCGTGTTCGTTGAAAACGGGCGCTTGGCGTTGGGGACTTGGCAGAAGATCTTCTTCTGCGAATTCGATGGCCCGCGCAGCCGGAAAGTGCACTGGCGCCTCCTGGGGTGAGTTCGAGTTTTTCCCTGCATCTGCTCGATTCATCGTCTCTAGAAATAATTAGAGGGGAGCAAGAGGATATTCCGACGGGGTTGCCGGGCCGAGCCCTTGCCCACCAGCTCAAGTTCCCTTTGCCGCGCGTAAAAGGGCAAGCGCAGCTGCATGCCCCCACCGATGTCCTGTGTACTGATATCGGTGAAGGAGTTTCCTTTGTGAACAAAGCCCCGTCCGAAGCGTCCCTACCCGGAACAGCGCGCGGCGCTGCATCCGGTAAAAGGGGTCGGGGGGCGCTGGTGAACAAGGCATCGGCGGTGGCCTGATTTCCACCGTAAAATGGATCCAGAGCTTTTAAACATCCTTGAGCGGAACTCTGACCAGGGTTTCTGCGGCCAGTCGGCCGGCTTGTCGATCTCCATTTGCTGCCGATCATAGACGAGCAATCGTGTTGCCAGATTTGTATTCTTGATGAAGAGGGTCAAGAGGATCTTCTCGGGTTTCAGTCGGGAGAGGTTTTCGGGGATGATTTTCAGCGACTGGGCATTTCCCTGCCATCCGCCAGAAACTGTGATAATTTGCTTGTTTTTTCGGCGGATTTATTTTTCCCTGATGCCATCAGCTCCATCGCCCGGGTTCAAAAGAGATGAACGATAAAAACCAGGATCATCAGGGCTCCCACGGGGGGGCGTCTGCCATTTGTTTCGGTCTGGATCGCCCGACGGATGAGCGATCCCTTCAGCTTTTTTTGCAAAATTTTGCGGAACCGGCCGTGCTGGAGGTGCTGATTCCCCGCCTGAATGATAGTGAGATCGAGGCCGCGATCGACTTCCTCACCGGCCTCCTGCGACGGCACCTCAGCAAAGAGGAATACCACCGGCTGTTCCTGAAGGATTGATGGGTGGCGGCTTTGGCGGAAGTCTCATTTATTAAGCATAGTTAAATGGAGTTGCAAAGGTGAGCTTCACGATTCTGCGGGACTTGCGCGCCTACTTGGCCGTGCTCAAGGGGGAGGGTGAGCTGCTGTCCATTGATGTGCCTGTGGACCCTTACCTCGAGATTGCCGAGATCCACCGCCGGGTCATCGCTCGGGGCGGTCCCGCCCTCCTGTTCACCAACGTCAAGGGCAGCCGTTTTCCCGTGGCCACCAATCTATTCGGCACTGCCCGTCGGCTGGAGCTGGCATTCGGCGGCCGTCCCCGCAATTTCGTGGCGGAGCTGGTGCGGACCGTCGAAGCCTTGCCCCCGCCTTCGCTTGCCAACTTATGGCGTCGGCGCGGTTTGCTCCGGCAGGGACTGAAGGTGGGCACC
>JARRJE010000099.1:0-6544 GCA_037379765.1 Deltaproteobacteria bacterium | reverse complement strand
GCCAAGCCACCTTTTCCCGACTCTGCCAAGCGGTAGGGCCGGAGAGGGTCCTCTGGCGGTTTGATCCCGTCTGCAAATACGCCCTGCCCGGCGATCGGGTTAAGACCACCGAGGCCGCGTTCTTCCGGCTGCTCCCTCGGCTTGCCAGGGAGGGAATCGACCGCTGCTATTTTTCCTTCATGTCTTTGTATCCCAAGCTCAAAAACCGGCAGGCACGTTTTTATCCTTTCACGGATGAGGAGAAGAAGCGTATCGCCGGAGAGATGCTGGCAGCCGCCCGCCAGTTTGGCATCACCTTATACAACTGCTGCAACTCGGAGGTGCCGGCGCTGGTCCCCGGCATCAAGCAGGCCCGCTGCGTGGACGAAAAGCTGCTTGCCGCCACCGACCGTTTCGGCCGTCACCGCCCCTTGAAATCCCTGCCCACCCGGGAAGGATGCGGCTGCGCTGCCTGCCGGGATATCGGCTCCTACCGCCAGCGCTGCCCCCACGGGTGTCTCTACTGCTATGCCAACCCGGCCTGAAGGCGGTTCATCAAATTGTGCACTCCTTCACAAGACAATGATGCGCCGAAGGAAGGCAGATCGAGGTTGTAGCGAGGGCCGAAGAGGACCGGCAGCGGGTGCATGAAATGTGATTTTCGAGAGACGGATGCCTGGATTTATTCTTTCCTGTTGCCAATTACTTCCTGCAGGGTGTGACTCAATTCGTTCAGCTTATAAGGTTTCGGAATCACCCCCTTGAAACCGTACTCGGCAAAGTCAGACATGATTGGATCATTTGCATAGCCGCTCGACACGATGACCCTGGCTCGGGGATCTATTTTCAGAAGGCGCTGGACGGTTTCTTTCCCACCCATGCCGCCGGGTACGGTCAGATCCAAGATCGACACATCGAAAGCTTCCCCCTTTTTCAAGGCCGTTTCGTAAGCAGTTAACGCCTCGGTACCGTCCTTGACCGTCTTGACCTGATATCCAAAATGCTGCAGCATCTCAGTCGCTATTTCCAGGACCGTCTCATCATCATCCATGACTAGAACCCGCCCGACACCATGAGATTCCACTTTCTTCGGGACCGCCTCGGGAGCCATTTGTTCTTTTTCAGAGGCAGGCAGGAAAATAGAAAAAGTGCTCCCCAGACCAGGGGTCGAATTTACGGTTAATGTGCCCCCGTGTTTTTTGATAATGGAGTAGCAAACAGCCAAGCCGAGGCCGCTGCTCTTTTCCTTGGTGGTAAAGTATGGATCGAAAATTCTGTCGAAGTATTTCCGGGGGATGCCGGTTCCCTGATCTCTGAAATCGATTCTGATGTATTTTCCCGGCTCCAGGTCCTGGGCATTTCCCTCCTCAAGGTGCACATCCCTGGCAGTGATTTCCAAGGTGCCTCCCTCGGGCATCGCTTGATCGGCGTTGATGACCAGATTGTTGACCACTTGCGAAAATTGGGTTTCATCAACCTCAGCAGGTCTAAGAACCGCCGGAAAAGAATAGTCGATTTTCACGTTGGAGCCTCGCAGGGCCAGTTCCGCGGCCTCTTTGATGATGTCCGGCAGGGAATGAATTTTCTTGATGGGTACCCCGCCTTTGGCAAAGGTAAGAAGTTGCTGGGAAAGGCCTTTGGCCCGTTCGCAGGCCCGCCCGGCAACCGCAATTTTTTCTGCCGCTTTGCTCTCCCGTGGCAGAGCCATTTGGGCCAATTCGATGTTTCCCAGGATCGAGGTAAGAATATTATTGAAATCATGGGCAATGCCTCCTGCGAGAATACCAAGAGACTCTAGCTTCGCAACTTTCATCATCTCATTCTCTTTTTCGCGGAGATGGGTAATGTCCTGCGCGGATCCTCGCGCGAAAATCGGCTTGCCGGATGGATCAACAATAACCGCGCCTCTGGAATGAATGGTCTTCTCCCGACCGTTCGGCGTGGTGATATGATAATCGATCTCATAAGGCCGATTTTCTGAGAGCGCATGGGCAATTCTTTTTCTTACGGTCTGTCGGTCGCCCGGGTCAAGGAGGTCGAGAAATGCTTCAAAAGTTGCATTGAACCCTTTTGGCCCGATCTCGAATATCCGGTAAGTTTCCTTGGACCAGGTGATCTTGTCCTTAACAATATCCCACTCCCAACTACCGGTTTTGGCAATTTTCTGGGCATCCTCAAGTTGATCCCTTTGTTTCTGCAGCTCCTCTTCTGCCTTTTTCCGCTCGGTAATATCCTGCATTGACGCCACCGCTCCTGAAATCTCTCCCGAATTGTTCATAATGGCCCTGGCAGAGGCAAGTATCATCTTTTCCTCTCCACTCGGATAGCGGATCAAGAGTTCTTCATCCCGAGCGGGTTCTCCGCGAAGTGCGCGGGGCAGCGGAAGGTTCTTCGGATCAAAAGACGAGCCGTCCAAATAATGTATCGTATATCCCCTTTCCAGACTGAATGCGGTGCCGGTCACCTGGCCTCCCAGAATCTCTTCCGCGGGGTGGTTACTGAAGATAAAAGTCCCGCTTGCATCTGTTACGAGAATTCCAGCCGGGGTGCTCTCCAGAATTGTCTGGAGCTGAGTCCGCCTCTCCTGCAATTCCTTAGTCCTTTCCTTTATTCTCTTTTCAAGTTCCTCGCTTGTCTTCTTCATAAAATCTTCTGCTTCTATCTCGAAGGCGCGGAGGACCTGTATCAACGCAAAAGTGACTGTAATAACGTCTATTGCACGAAAAAATTGAACCGGAAGGCCGATTACGGAATTGAAGGTGCGGTAGTTGAGGATCGATGCCGGAAGGAATGAGGCTTCCGGAACTATCACACCGGCAAAAATCCCGTAAAGGGCAAAACCGATCGAGGCCGTTATTAAGTATCGGGTAAGCGAAGGGTAATTCAGTTTCCTAAATTCGGGAATTTGCAGGAGCAACCCGAAACAGGTCAGTATGGAGCCAGGAAACCCCAAAAGATACCGGGTAACTATGTCACCGGAATCAATATTTCTCATGCTTATTGCAATCACAATGGCCAAGGGAATTATAAAAACGATTGAGATCAGGTTGAAGAGGCGCTTTTTATAAGCGACCGCTATACTGCTGACTCCGAATTGAATGAGGAAACAGAACGAGGCAATCATCAGAACGAGTCCGACGATTTCCAACTCCGTGCTCCTGTTGGTTAAGTGACTAAAAAAATTAATCGAATCACTCGTTCCGTGTAACACCGCAAAGATTGCGATCATCCACAGGTTCCGGGCAAAGGCAAACCGGACGATCTTCACATGATAGAGCCACAGGACCGCCCAGAGTATGAAGAAAGAAGTTACATAAATAAAGTAAATGGTTGTCATCGAATACCCCGGATTTATGTGATTATGAAATTCCTGAGAGAAGTCGGAAATTTGGTTCTTTTACCTACATTATAGCGGAAGAGGAGCCGGATAATAGGTTCCTTTGTATTTCGCTTCGTCCGGAGGACAAGATTACAGGCACACTGATACGCCACCCTTGGCCAGGTTGATAAGCCACACAGCCGGCTTTGCGAGGTAGTGGGGCCGAGGCGAGCCCCTCTGGCAGTTCGGCTTCATTTGCAAATACACCAGCCCACGGTCGTGGTGCAGGCTCTCCGAGCCTGCGGCTAAAAGGTTCGATAGATCGCCAGGTAATAGGAAAAACGGTTATCGTCGGGATTCTGAATATTGCGCCAGCGGAAAAGAGAATCCGGTATGGGGCAGCCACAGTAACCCCGCCCCCGGTGTTGAAGCCGCTACTTGGAGCCCTCTTTGGTGCCTCCCTGTATCTTATTTTAAAGCATATGGGAGATAGCTAGTGATTTCTAGCACCTCAAAGGACATTTCAGTTTACTCTGCTTTTCTCTAGTCTTGTCAGGAATAAAGAAGCGCACCTGCCTGTGACTGGTTGTGGCGGTGTCGGTTGTTCTGCTTAGCGGTTCCCCACCTTGTCATGGTGTAGCTCATAGCGCCTTAGGGGCCGGTGACGCTTGTGTGAAGGGAATCTCTCCGGGGATCGTTTCTTGCAGGAAAAAGAAAGAGTTTCTGGAAGTCCCTCAGCCTTGGACCGCAGAAGGGCATCAAAAATGGGAGGAGTTACTATGGAACAATTGATTTTTCCAGTCGTATTAACACTAGCAGGAGCCTTCTTCCTCGTTCGCAATATGATTCTGCTTCGCAATGAGGCAAAACTTGCCAATTACATTCAGACCAGTCCGAAAGCGAAACTTTGGGTTCGGAAGTACGGCGTCGATAAAACTATTGAGTTGAGCAAAAACCTCTTTTTGCCGCTTGGGATGGTTGTCTCTACGATCATGTTTTGCAGTGGCTTTTGGATTTCATTCACCTCCTTTTTATTTTTAACCAGCAAGTAAAAAATTTAAATATTTTTGTGATTTAGGAAATTTTTTTGGATAAAAATGATCGTTTCCCACACCTGCAACAAGATAATGCTCTTTGCTCTCATTCTGGGGCTTTCGTTGGCCGTGCCGACGGGTGGCAGCTCCAGAGAGCGGGTGATCAAGGAGCCAATGGATGAAGTGGGGCTTGCCAGTTATTATGCGCGCAAACTTAATGGCCGACGGACCGCCAGCGGCGAGCGGTACGACATGCACGCCTTGACGGCTGCCCACAGGAGTTTGGAATTTGGATCTTTGGTCGAGGTAACCAACCTGAAAAACGGCCGCAAGGTGAAGGTTCGTATCAATGACCGCGGGCCATTTAAAAGGGGGCGCATCATCGACCTCTCCTATGCCGCTGCCAAAGAGATCGGAATGCTCTCCCAAGGAGTGGTAAAAGTGAGGGTCAAAGCCCTCGAGAGGTGAAGGAGGTGCGTTCAGAATAGCATTCGCAATGGAGACTGCGGCAGCTGAAAACGCGGGAAGGTTAAACCGTGTGGGCGGTTGGGCCGGCTTGGCCGGGTGCATGGCATGTGGACTTGGCCGAGGTCAGAAATCCGGAGCGTCCTATTTTTCTTCGCTTCACTCTATAAGCAGGCTGCTTGTCTTACTCACCGTCAACTTGACAAAATTAATTTTCACTTCAATTAATTAACCTGACCATCTGGCAGATCACTTTCCTACAAAAATCGCACCTCGTGTTCAAGCCGGCGGGTTATCTCATCGTAGGAGGTAAAGTGGGAGAAGGTTATAGGGTCTCCGAAGCGTATGGTCACCTCACCCTTTTTCCTGGGCCATTTGTAACGGTAGTCCATAATCTCGTAAACGCCCTGAATTTTGGCCGGAATGACCGGCACATTCATTTCCTTTACCAGAAGCCCGACACCGGATTTAAACTCCTTTACCGCACCGTCGTGCGAGAGTCTGCCCTCGGGAAAAATCATCACCGACCAGCCTTTGTCGATAATCCGGCCGGTATATTCAAGGCTTTTCTTGATCCCCGCATACCGCTGAAACGGGAAGATATTGAGACCCAACTGCGCGAAGGCCGTAACGGTTTTTCGCACGACCTTCTCTTTAGAAGACGCATGCTTTGAATCCCATTCCTCGAAAACATCGGCGGCAGCTGCCACCGCAAGCCTCTTGCGGGCATGCCAGGGGAGAGCCAGCGTAAGCACCACCGCGTCCAAATGGCTGACGTGGTTTGCTATCAAGAGGAAAGGCTTGTCGAGTTTGTCGAACTTCTCCCTGCCCATTACCCTCAGCTTTATGTAACAGCGTACAAGGGGGCGGGAAAGCAGCTGCAGAAAACTTTTCGCGAACATTGCCCATAGAGACAGAGGCCATTTTCTTACTTTTGAGCGGGTTACTTTTCCCTGCGAGGCGATAAGATCCTCTAGATCTGCGATTGTTGTTCTGTCCGTAATAAGGGCCTCGTCCAGGTCCACGCCCAGCTTTTCCTCGATGAGGCTTGCTAGTTCCACCCGGGAAAGTGAGTCTATCTGAAGATCGAGCCCGAGCGCTGCTTCGGGCTTCAGGTCGCTTATCGACGTCTTGGAGATCGAGCATATGATTTCGTATAGAGGGCTTAAGGCTATTCGACTCTCTGCCGTTTCACCATCTTCGCCACGCTCTTCACACAGCGCCTGCTTCACGAAACGCCGCTGTATCTTCATGGTCAGTGTGCGGGGAAATTCCGGCTTGTTCCAGACCGAGTATGCCTGAACCTTCTGATGGTCCGCCAGGTTCATGTTGGCTCTCTCTATTATCGACTTCGCCTCCACCCCTTTCTCTTCCAAAAGCAGAACGGCATGAATCACGGGTTTGCCGTTCCGCTCCAGGCCGAGCACGCAACTATCTTTCACGCCGGGGATGCGATTGAGTTCCGCCTCGATGTCTTCGGGATAGACGTTCATGCCGCTAGCGGTCAGTATCATGTTTTTTGTTCTGCCCTTTATGTGCAGAAACCCGTCGTCGTCTATCTCGCCCACATCGCCGGTCATGTACCATCCATCCTTGAAGTACAGATCATTGAGATCCGGCCGCTTATAATAGCCCGGCGAGACATTGTCTCCCTTGACGAGTATCTCACCTTGCTCCGATTCCTGCTGCCAGCACAAAGAACTCTATTTCCCTCCTCATAAAATAGGCCCATACCGTTATCAGAATA
>JARRJE010000098.1:0-6588 GCA_037379765.1 Deltaproteobacteria bacterium | reverse complement strand
AATATCCATTCCTAGAAGTGAACGTCCGATTCCTCTATATTTTGATAGCAGAGTTTTATGGCGCCATATTTCTCTTTTATTTCTTAGTCCATATTCGCCAAGGACTTTAAGTTCTGCTTCTAAAGTGTCATATTGCCAAGGAAATCGGGGTGTATCAAACTTTTTTCTTTGTCGTTTTGGATCTCCCATTTTATTTGGCTCCGCGTTGAATCTGTTTCTTCTTTACACCCATGGCTTTTCCTTCTCTGCCTGTTGTTTTGGTTCTTTGGCCTCTCTCCTGCTAGTTCTGGTGGGCCTTCTCATCCGCTCCTGGGCGGCGGGAATGATCCATAAAGGTGAGCAGCTGTCCACCCGCGGCCCTTACTCCCTTATTCGCCATCCGTTGTATACCGGTTCCCTTTGCATGGCCCTCGGCTTCTGTCTTATCATCGGGGATAATATTAACCTGCCGACCATTCTCGTGGCCGGTTTTCTGCTGTACGCTCCCACTATCCGCAAGGAGGAAAGAGAGCTGGCTTCGAAGTTCGGCCCGTTATGGCAGGATTATGCCCAAAAAACCGGCGTGCTGCTCCCAAAGAAGATATCAGCCGATATTTTTTCAAAATGGCACCTTCCCCAGTGGTTCAAAAACAGAGAATATCGTGCCATGACAGTAGGGCTGACAGCCTTGGCTCTGTTGGAGCTCTTGCATGAACTGCCCGTTTCTACTACCTTCCTGGCGGGCGGTTAGCGGATTCTCAGGCCGGTTGGCGGTGGTCCTTCCAGGTTGGATTGAAATGTCCCCTCTGGCGGGCATGAAGGTTACACGAAGAGGAAAAAAAGAAAGGGGTTACAACCTTTTTAGGATGTAACCCCTTGATTTTACTGGTAGCGGGGGGAGGATTTGAACCTCCGACCTTCGGGTTATGAGCCCGACGAGCTACCGGACTGCTCCACCCCGCGTCACGTCCAATCAGTATATCTTCTTTATTGGGAATGTCAAGGGGCAGTCTGCCCCGAGCAACCGAAACCACGCAGCTTTTCAAGAAGATCGGCGGGCAGGCGGACCAGTTTACCGTTGCGGTCGACTGCGGCATGCACGGTTGCGCCGGTCGCCAGCAGCTTCAGGTCAGTCTTTCGCAGAATCCGATAATGAAAACGGCAGGAGACGGTCTTGATCTCGGCGAGTGCGGTTTCGATCACGAGCAGGTCGTCGTATCGGGCCGAAGCCTTATAGCGGCACTGGCATTCCACCACCGGCAGGATGTACCCTTGCTCTTCCAATTCCCTATACGAGAGGATGGCGTCCCGCATGAGCTCGGTGCGGCCCTGTTCGAAATAGCGAAGGTAGTTGGCGTAATAGACCACGCCCCCCGAATCGGTATCGCCGTATAAGACTCTACAGGTGCAGCGATGTACCGGTTCAGCCATGACAAAATCGGTTCCGGCCATCAGCGTCGCTCCAGAAAGCTCTCGAGGAAAAGCTGGCCGTCGGCAAACAGACGGCCGGCGACAGCCGCCTCTTTCTCGCTGTAACCTCTGCTTCCGGCAAGCGGCCGCCGGGAATCGTAAATGACTATCGGCACGGCTTCCGCGACATGGGTGCGGATGGCCAGCGGCGTGAGGTGGTCCATGGCCAGGGCCAACCGAAACTCAGTGCCCTGGAGGCCATCCAGGATGGGCTTCACGATCTTGCCGTCGAAATCCTCGATGGCTTGGATTTTCTTCTCGAGAGAGCCTTGGTGACCGGCCTCGTCCGGGGCCTCCACATGGACGAAGACCAAATCATGCCGCGCTGCGGCAGCCATGGCCGCTTCCGCTTTTCCCCGGTAATTGGTGTCGAGATAACCGGTGGCCCCCTCGACCTCGATGATCTCCAGTCCGGCGTAGACCCCGATCCCTTTGAGCAGGTCCACCGCCGAAATCAGGGCACCGCTGAGACCGTATCGGTCACGCAGGGTGGCTATGGCTGGTGTCCTGCCTTCGCCCCACAGCCAGATGGAGTTGGCCGGATTGGCTCCCTGCTGTCTGCGGGCCTCATTGATCGGATGCTTGCCGAGAATCCGGCTGGCTTCTTCCACCATTTTTGCAAGGCACGGCACGGCCAGGTACCGCTGCCAGAATTTAGAGACATCGCGGTCGGTATAATCGTGCGGCGGCACTGTCTCCAAACCCGGGAATCCATCCCGACACACGAAAAGATGACGGTAACCTACCCCAGGGTAAAATCGCTGTCCTTCGCCGCCAAGCGCCTCGTCGAGGGCCTTGATCAGCGTCCTGGCCTCATCGGTTCCGATATGGCCGGCGCTGTAATCCACCATGATGACAGCATCGTTCTCTGGCCGATCCAGGGTGACCAGGTTACAGCGGAAGGCCACCTCGTCGGCGGCTAGCTCAACCCCCATGCTGGCGGCTTCCAATGGCGCCCGGCCGGTGTAGCACTGTTCCGGCCGATAGCCGAGCAGGGAGAGGTTGGCCACGTCGCTGCCCGGAGGATAGCCGGCGGGAATAGTTTGCAGCAGACTGATCTCTCCATGACGGGCCAGTTGGTCCATGGCGGGGGTCTTGGCTGCTTCGAGAGGCGTGCGGCCGCCCAGCTCCGGAAGAGGTCGATCGCCCATACCGTCACCCACCAAAATCAGATATTTCATCCTTTCAGTTTTCCTCTTCTTCGTCATTTACCAGGATGCGGATCTTGACCGATTTGGCGGTGCAAATGTCCAGCGCGTCGATCTCGGTGAGGGCCTGGCGGACGGCGGCCTCCTGAGCATCATGGGTGACCATGACCACGGGCACCGATCCTTTGGCGTTGCGGCCCTTCTGGATCACCGATTCGATGCTGATGCCGTGCTTGCCGAGAATGCCGGAAATGGTGGAAAGCACTCCAGGATGGTCCACCGCGGAGATGCGAATATAATAAGGTCCCCGCAGCTCATCGAGGGGCGTGATCCGTCGGGGCCGTATGTGCTCATGCAGGTAGGACAGGGCGGGCACCCGGTTGATGGAGCCGTGCAGGATGTTGCGGGCAATATCCACGATGTCGGCCACCACCGCCGATCCGGTCGGCATCTTGCCGGCACCGTACCCGTAAAGCAGGACGTCGCCCACCATGTCACCGCGGAAATTGATGCCGTTGTATGCCCCGTTGATGCTTGCCAGCATGTGCCCCTCCGGCACCAAGGTTGGATGGACCCGGGCCTCGACATGGTCGCCGTGATTGCGGCTGATGGCAAGCAGCTTGATCCGGTAGCCGAACTCCCGTCCGAATGCAATGTCAATCGGCTCGATGCAGGAGATACCCTCGATGCTGATCTCCTCAAGGCCGATGTTCATGCCATAGGCCAGGTCCATAAGGATCGCAAGCTTGTGGGCGGTGTCGATCCCTTCCACGTCGTAAGTAGGATCAGCCTCGGCATAACCTTTTTCCTGAGCCTGGTGAAGGACCGTGGCAAAAGGCAAACCCTGGTCGGTCATGGTGCTCAGGATGAAATTGGCTGTGCCGTTCATGATGCCCATCACCGAGAGGATGCGGTTGGCGGTCAGCCCTTCCTTCAGGGCTTTAATGACGGGAATGCCGCCACCAACGCTTGCCTCAAACCCCACCTCGACATTGCGGGCATGGGCCGCCTCGAAGATTTCCCGGCCGTGCTGACTGATCAGGGCCTTGTTTGCGGTCACCACGTGCTTGCCGTTTTCGATGGCTGCAAGGATGAAACTCTTGGCCGGCTCGATGCCGCCTATCAGCTCTACCACGATGTCGATCTCGGGATCGGCCAGCACCTGCTGCGCGTCCCGTGTGAGCTCGATACCTGCCAGGTGAGGCGGCAGAGCCTCAACGCCAATGTCGGCAACCCGCTTGACAACAATAGCCGCTCCGACCTTCTTCTGCAGTCGCTCAGCCTGCTCAGAAAGCACCTGAGCCGTGCCGCCGCCGACGGTGCCGAATCCAATCAGTCCCACCTTGATTGTCTTCATGAATTCCTCTTTCCTTCACAAAATAAAAAGAATAGAATTGAAATCGCCGCCCGGGGTTGTCAGAAGTCCGGCCCCGAAAAGTAAATCCGTCCGCAAAAGTGACCGGCCCCTGAAAGTCCTCTATAAAGAGAGCACTGTTGAAGCCCCGCCCGAAGAAACTCGGGGCCAAAGGATCATATCCAGCTTCGCGGAAGAATAACAACTAAGCAAAGAGTATGAGATCGCCCGGGAGAAAATTTCTCTTCATTCGGCCTCACAGAGATACCTTCTTTATCCCTCGATGTCAAAACATAAAAGGCCCTGTTTTCCAGGGAAACAGAGCGGATGCAGCCGCTGTTCCCCTCGTTGACATCTTGATGAAAAGCATTTAAAAAGGAGCAGAATATCGGTTCAGCTTGGCAATCCGGCCTTTCGAAAAAAATCCCTTGAACTTCCACAGCCGATGGCCTGATCCCGATACTATGCGGCAGCCCTCACGCGCTCGCCGACGTTTCCGGATTCGGCATCGCTAGACAAGGACCCATACAGGTGCAAGAATTAAATCTCATAGGCATGTTCTGGCATGCCGGCTTGGTGGTCAAGCTGGTCATGCTGTTGCTGATCGGTTTTTCCCTCGCCTCCTGGTTCATCATCTTCAGCAAGTACCTGCTCTACAGGAACTCCCGCCAGGAAAGCGACCAGTTCCTGAATTACTTCTGGAAGTCAAAGAACTTGTCCGAGGCCCATAAATCGGCCAAAGAAAGCTTCGCCTGCCCGGAAGCCACCATCTTCAGCACCGGATATGCAGAGCTTCAAAAGCTCAGCCGCCATTTCCAGAAACCGAGCGGCCAAGAAACCCTTGAAATGCGCCTGGCCAATATGGATAATCTGAAAAGGGCCCTGGAAAA
Organism: Deltaproteobacteria bacterium; assembly: GCA_037379765.1. Classification (GTDB taxonomy): domain Bacteria; phylum Desulfobacterota; class Desulfobulbia; order Desulfobulbales; family UBA5123; genus JAJYKH01. The sequence goes on along the minus strand of JARRJE010000098.1, from coordinate 1,747 downwards.
GGCGCAAAACATGGAATTGCACCGGCTGGGGAAATCGCTTTCCTTTCTCGCCACTACCGGCAGCGCTACTCCTTTCATCGGTCTGTTCGGCACGGTCTGGGGCATCATGAGTTCGTTCCAGGATATAGGTCTCCGCGGCTCGGCCTCGCTCGCCGTAGTCGCTCCCGGCATTTCCGAGGCGCTGGTGGCCACTGCCACCGGTTTGGCCGTGGCCATTCCGGCAGTTGTCTTCTATAATCATTTCGCCAATCAACTCGAAGAGTTGGAAAACGAAACGACGCGGTTCATCTCCGATTTCCTCAATCTCGTGGAGCGGGATATCATCGCCCGCCGCCCCGAGGCCAAAAAATAATCCGGACGGACGCAGCAAATCATGGCAATGGGACCGGTGAAAGGGAAAGGAAAACGGGGTCCGCTGGCCGAAATCAATGTGACGCCGCTGGTGGATGTCATGCTGGTGCTTCTCATCATTTTCATGGTGACCGCGCCCATGATGACCCAAGGTCTGGACGTAGATCTGCCGGAAACCACTCCGGTGCCGCTCCGCCAGCAGAAAGAGCCCATCGTGGTGACTATCACCGCCAAGGGGGAAATCTTCCTCAACAACATCAAGGGAAATCGGGCGCTGCTGCGGCAACAGTTGGGGAATCTCGCCAAGGCTGGCAAAGATCAGCCCATCTTCCTGAAGGCGGATCGCAAAGTTCCCTACGGACTGGTGGTCGCGGTCATGGCCGATATCAAGAAAGTGGGATTCGAGAAGCTGGGGATGATTACCCGGCCGGCGGATGAGTCATAGATGTCGATGGCAAAGCAAGCCAGCGGGGCCTTCTCCTCTGGGTGGCACCCCGGAGGTGACCTGCCTGACCAGGAATGGAAACGTCCCCTCGCCCTGGCCGTCGGCCTCCATGCAGCAGTTCTGCTTCTGGCCTTGGCCTCGCCTGTGCTTTTTAACCGGGGGCCGGTTCTGCCGGAAATTCAAACCGTGAACTTGTTCGACGCCGTAGAATCCGTACGTCCGGCGCCGGCCGCCAAGCCGAAGACGCGAAAAAAGGCTGCGCCGGCAGTCGTCAAGCCCAAGGCCCACAAAATAAAGAAAGTAGCGCCACCACCAAAGATCGCCCCGGCCAAAACGCAGGCGGTTTCGGAACGGCCGCTTCCTTCCAAGACCGCCAAAGATCTGGCCAAACTGCGGGAGATCAAGCGCACACTGGCCGTCCAGAAGGCCCAGGAGGCTGAAAAGGTCGCCCAAAAGGAGGTGAAGGACGCCTTGGCCAGCATTCGCGACCTCTATCATGAAGAAAAAGTTGTCAACACTCCTCCGGCCGCAACGGAATCGATGCCGGCAGCCAAACCTGCCCCTGTTGCGGCGGGAGCGGCCACAACCTCCTCTGCCGGGACCGGTGGCGGCAAAGGGGCCATTGTCCAGGAAGTGCTGCGACGTTACCTGGCAGCAGTCCATGACCGCATCCAACAGCACTGGACCTTGCCCGACCTTCAGAGCTGGGACGAATCTCTGGAGGCGGTGATGGTGATCAAGGTCCGCAAAGATGGCATCGTCACCGGCAATTTCTTTGAGAAACGTTCGGACAACTTCTATTTTGATCAGTTTGTAGAAAAAGCGGTCCGCGAAGCTAGCCCTCTCCCCCCCTTCCCTCCCGACTTGAATGAAGATCGACTTGAGATCGGTCTCCGCTTCCGGCCCGGTGAGATCCTATGAGGTAAAGAGGTTTTCAATCGATCATGTTAC
>JARRJE010000097.1:6651-8586 GCA_037379765.1 Deltaproteobacteria bacterium | reverse complement strand
TGGCCATGGCCGGCCGGAGCGGCAATCGCATCGTGCAGCCGGTGCTCGACGATCTGATCCCTCTCCCCGAAGGAAGTGAGCTTTTCGTGCTGCCCGGCCGGCTGCCAGTGGGCACCGATCCTGCCGGCGGCGAGCCGCTTAAATTGGAGGAAAACCCCGAGGAGCCGGAAACCGGCATCCAGGCGGTGGCCGCCTTCATGGCCCCGGCCCACACCGCCGTTTTCACCACTGCCTTTGAAAAGACTGCGGGCGCTCCGCTCCTGCCGCTTTTTGCTTACACCGCCGTGGGCTGGCTGGACGGCCGCTTCTGGGTGGCCGGCTTCCGGAGCGACGCCGATCCCCGCCAGGAGGCGGCCGGCTTCGACTGCGAGCGGATCGAACGGTCGACTCGCCTCCGGCTCAGAGCCCATCCCGATAACCGGCTCATCCAGCATCTGGGGATCTGCAGCCTTACCTATTCCTGCCCGGCAGCCAAAAACTATTTCCTCGACCGCTACGAGGCGCCGCTTCCAACCTCCCCAACCTGCAACGCCAGATGCCTCGGCTGCATTTCGCTGCAGCCCTCCGACTGCTGTCCCTCCACCCAGGAACGAATCAAGTTTGTGCCCACCCCGGCCGAGATCGCCGAGGTGGCAGTGCCCCATCTCGAGAAGGTAGAGCATGGGGTGGTGAGCTTCGGCCAAGGGTGCGAGGGCGAGCCCCTCCTCCAGGCCAAAACCATCGAGCAGGCCGTCCGTCTCATCCGAAAGGAAACCGGGAAGGGCACGGTGAACCTCAACAGCAACGCCAGCCTCCCTGACAAAGTAGCCCGCCTGGCCGCTGCCGGCCTCGACTCCATCCGGGTGAGTCTGAACAGCGCCCGTCCTGAGTTCCACGCCCGCTACTACCGGCCGCATGGGTTCACCTTTGAAGACGTCTGCTCCTCCATCGACGCCATGAAAGAAGCCGGCAGATTCGTCTCCCTCAATTACTTCATCCTCCCCGGCTTCACCGACGACCCGGAGGAATTCGCGGCTCTTCGCGACCTCGTCGCCCGCCACCGCCCGGACTTCATCCAGCTCCGCAACCTGAACATGGACCCGGACTGGTACCTGGAAGCCCTCGCCCATCGACCCATGCAAGAGCCTCTCGGGATCCGCCTCTGGCTCGCCGCCTTGAAAAAAGAATTCCCCTATCTCCGCTTCGGTTATTTCAACCCGCCGCTGCGGTGAATCGCGTTCCAATCTTATAATGAGCAAACGCTGGAACCTTCAAAATTAAAACACGAAGGCCGAAGATCCCGCCGCCGTTCCTCTCATCCCGAGAGGGTACACCCCCAACGGCTTCTCTTTTTTTCCGTAGCACCTCCGCAGGAAATTTTTCTTACCGCCCATATTTTCTTTGATCATTTCAAGATTAATTAGTATTTTCCTTCAAAAATCCTTGACTTAAGAAGGAGTCGAGGCGAAGAGAGTTGGACAATTAACATCTTGAAAAAATGAAAAAAATATCATAATGCTGTTGTGAATTAACAGCAGCCGGACAAGGATGATCATGACTGGCCGTGAAGTTCGTCTCATGGAAAATCGAACAGTTGATTCGATCCGACCCCGGCGCTGCCGGCCAGCCGAACTCACTATCGAAATGACCATTCCGCCCCTCCCGCATGCTCCTTCTTCTGCCTCTCTGCCCCAGTAATGAAGCCATGATCAAAAAGGTGAAAATCGAGCAGCTGGAACCGGGCGTTTTCGTCCACGACTTCAACTGCGACTGGGAATCAACCAATCTTCTCATCAACCAGGCCAAAATCAAGGATTATAAAATCATCGACATCCTGGCTTCATGGGGAATCCGCGAAGTTTACATCGATACCGACAAAGGGATCGATGTCAACGAATCGGTGCCCATCCTGGAAGCACGCAGAGACATCGATGAAGGCCTGAAAAGGATCGCCGG
>JARRJE010000097.1:0-6612 GCA_037379765.1 Deltaproteobacteria bacterium | reverse complement strand
TCAAAAAGCAGGCGGTGAGCGTCATCAAGAAGGTCATGGAGAGCGTGGGCGAAGGAAAGCCTCTGCAAACCGGTGAGGCCTATCAGCTGGTCGATCAGATGGAGAAATCGGTGATCCGCAACCGGGATGCCCTGGTGCTCCTGACCAGAATCAGAAAAAAAGACGAATACACCCTCATGCATTCCATCAGCGTGGGGGCCTACATTCTCAATTTCTGCTACCATTTCGACATACCGAGAGAAAGGACCCTGGGCCTTGCGGTAGGCGCCTTGTTTCACGACATCGGCAAAACCAAGGTGCCTCTTGCCATCCTCAACAAACCCGGAAAGCTTACTGAGGAGGAGTTTGCCGTCATCCAGAAGCATCCGGAATATTCCGCCGCCATCCTCAAGTCTTCCCACAAACTGCCATTCGAGGCCTACGACATGGGGCTGCATCATCATGAACGCTTTGACGGCAACGGCTACCCGCACCGGCTGAAAGGGGACGAGATCAAATTCGGCTCCCAGCTGGCCGCCATTGCCGATGTTTTTGATGCTCTAACGTCCGACAGATGCTACCGAGGCAAGATAGACAGGGTCGAGGGGCTGCGTAAGCTCTACGAGTGGAGCGGCCACCACTTCAACAAGGACCTGACTCATAAATTCATCCAGTGCATCGGGGTCTATCCCATCGGCACCTGCGTGGGTCTGGAAAGCGGAAGAATAGGAATCTTCGTCGGCAGCACCGAGAGCCTCGTTCAGCCGGTTGTGCATCTTTTCTATGACAAGAAGAAGAAGAAAGAGATATCCATCCCGGATTTTGATCTTTCCAGGACAGACGATCACGTTATAGGGTATGAAGATGCCTCGCGCTTTGATCTTACGAAGCTCGACGTCTTCCGGAACCTCGGGTCTGATCTATTGGCGATGGCATGAAGCAGACAGGGTGAAGGCGGCGTTCACCTCCTTCCGTATTCTCGCATCGTTAGAAGCAGGGGCCCAAAAAGGTTTTCATACTCCTGCAACCCCCTCCGCAGAATCAGATCCAGCTTGCCCACATCCCGGTCATTGACCACCAAGTTGACGCTCAAGCTCAGGGCCTGCAAGTCATACAGCGTGTTAAAACCGGGACCGATGAGCACGTAATAGATCAGCCGCCTCCTGCTCATGGACAGCCGCCGCATGTAGCTGTGCAGGATGGATTTCTCCAACGGATTTTTCTGCTTGTCAATTTGCAGGACCATCCCCGCCAGATTGACGAATTTCATCCTTTTGACGGCCTCCTGCTCTGAAGAAACTCCCTCGACAAGATAACCCGCCCCCTCGAAGGCCTTCCTGACCATAGCCTTTTTCTCGCCCTCGGGCATGACGAGCAGGGCCGTGGGAATATCAGAAATCCGGGAAACGGATTCAAATTTCCCTTTCTCCAGCCAGCTGATGTCCGGCGGCCCGGGAGGAGGCGGCATCCCCGCCCGGACGGCTTGTCCGGAGCCCACCTTCTTGGCAGGGGAAAATTTGCTCATTATGTCCGGGAACAACTGATAGGCATCCAAACCCTTTTCCCCCGAACTGATATCGTCGCCCATTTTGCCCGATTGAGATTCCGCCAAACTTGATGAAGCCGCAATACCCCCCTAATGCCAGAGGTCCAACCACAAAAACAAGAAGTGATAAACGAAATAACTTGATGGCATCGGGGTTGACGACTCCATCATTCTTCTGGCACTTCGCGGTCCAGACACTCACCCTGGGGAGGTCTTGCTTTGCATGACAGCATGCTAGCGTGGCTGGCAAAATATGCAAGCGCAACTTCTATTCATAACTGAAAATTACGCATGAACGCGTGTTCGCGGATTAACCCGTCAACATCGGCACGGCCCGGCTGGTGTTGAAATTATCGAAAAGCCTTAAATGTACTCGAAAGATGACTTCCTGCCGCCGTCGCGCCCGCGTGAGGGCTGGATTGGGGACAAAAAGGCCTGAATGGAAAAGGGGAAGGCTCTCGCACCTGATTATCCCCGGCTTCCTAGTGTCATGGCGCGGACCACTACTCTTCCCTGTGTCACGGTTTTTCTTTTCCGCTCCCTCACCCCGGAGAAAACACCGGGGGATCTCTGCCCGGTTTTGACGATCAATATTTCCAGGCTATAGAATGGAGGAATCAGTTCGGCATCAAAAAACTCCGCTTCCGAGGAGACCTTGCATGAGCGCACAGAGCCGCGTCTGCAGTCCGATCTATAACCTGCTTCCCACCGACGTCGAAGGCTTTGATGCCCTGGCAGAGCTGGCCCTGGATATGCGCTGGTCGTGGAATCACGCCGCCGACGCGCTGTGGCGCCACCTGGACCCGGAACTCTGGGACTTGACCCACAACCCATGGATTCTTTTGCAGACAGTCTCCCGGGACCGCCTCGAACAGCTCGCCGCCGATCCCGATTTCCGCAGGGACGTCGATGAGTTGCTCCAGGCTCGGCGCCAGGCGGTGGAATCCCCCGCCTGGTTTCAGCAGGCCTATCCCGACTCTCCCCTGACTTGTGTGGCCTATTTCAGCATGGAGTTCATGTTGAGCGAGGCGCTGCCGATCTATGCCGGGGGGCTGGGCAACGTGGCCGGCGATCAGCTCAAGGCCGCCAGCGACCAAGGCGTTCCGGTGTTCGGTGTAGGGCTGCTATACCAGCAGGGCCATTTTCGGCAAGTACTCGACAGCGAAGGGGGTCAGCGGGCACTGTTTCCCTATAACGATCCCGGCCAGCTGCCTATTTCTCCGCTCAGGGAGACCAGCGGCGAGTGGCTCCGGATTCAGGTGGAGCTTCCGGGTTACTCCGTCTGGGCCAGGGCCTGGCAGGCTCAGGTGGGGCGGGTTTCGCTCTACCTGCTGGATTGCAACGACATGGCCAACTTCCCCGCCCATCGGGGCATCACCAGCGAGCTTTACGGAGGCGGCCCGGAACTGCGGCTCCAGCAGGAACTGGTCCTCGGAATCGGCGGCTGGCGCTTGCTCAAGGCATTGGGCCACGATCCCCAGGTCTGTCACCTGAATGAGGGCCATGCGGCCTTTGCGGTGCTGGAGCGGGCCCGCACCTTCATGGAGGAGAACGGCCAGCCCTTCGACGTTGCCTTGGCCGCCACGCGGGCAGGAAACCTGTTCACGACCCATACAGCGGTCGCAGCGGGTTTCGACCGCTTTTCCTCCGCCCTTCTCTGGCAGTACCTCGGGGAGTATGCAGAAAAAAAGCTGGGGATTTCTTTCGAAGACCTCCTCGACTTGGGCCGCAGCACATCCCCTGGCGCCTCCCGGGACTTCAACATGGCTTATCTGGCCATCCGGGGAAGCGGTGCGGTCAATGGGGTCAGCCGTCTCCACGGGAAAGTGAGCCGACGGATCTTCACCCCCCTCTTCCCGCGCTGGCCGGAGGAAGAAGTCCCGGTGGGACATGTGACCAACGGCGTCCACATGCCCAGCTGGGACTCGGCCGCGGCTGACGATCTTTGGACAGCTGCTTGCGGCAAATCCCGATGGATGGGGGCCACGGATACCCTGGAGGAGGAAATCCAGAGGATCTCCGACGCCGAACTTTGGCACTTCCGGACCGCCGCCAGCCAGGCATTCATCGCTTATGTCCGCCAGCGGCTCGCCCGGCAGCTGGCCACTTCTTCTTCCGCGTCGGCCGAAGAAATCGAGGAGGCCGGCCGGGTGCTGGAACCCAACACCCTCACTCTGGGCTTTGCGCGCCGCTTCGCTACCTACAAGAGGCCCAACTTGCTCCTGCATGATCCGGAACGGCTTCTGCGGCTGCTGACCCACTCCGAGCGCCCTGTGCAGCTCGTCCTCGCCGGCAAGGCCCATCCGGCGGACCAACCGGGGCAGGCCATGATCAGGGAGTGGGCCCGGTTCATCCGTCGCCCCGGGGTCAGGCGTCATGTCGTTTTCCTAAGCGATTACGACATGCTTCTGACCGAGCATCTGGTTCAAGGCACGGACGTGTGGCTCAACACCCCTCGCCGGCCCTGGGAGGCCTGCGGGACCAGCGGCATGAAGGTGCTGGTCAATGGCGGCCTCAATTTTTCAGAGTTGGACGGCTGGTGGGCGGAGGCATATACCCCCGAGGTGGGCTGGGCGCTGGGGGACGGTCTGGAGCACGACGACGCCCCGGCCTGGGATGCCGCTGAAGCCGAAGCCCTTTACGATCGCCTGGAGCAGGAAGTAATCCCCCTGTTCTACACCCGCGACGAGCAGGGCATTCCCTGCGGCTGGGTGGCCAGGATGCGGGAAAGCATGGCCCAGCTGACCCCTCGTTTTTCCGCCAATCGGGCGGTGCGCGAGTATACCGAGGCCCACTATCTGCCCGCGGCGGAGGCTTACAGAAAACGCGCCTCAGAAAAGGGGGCTTCGGCCCGGTCGGTGACCGATTGGCAGCGCACCCTGGCCCGGGCTTGGCCCGTTTTGCGCTTTGCCGATATCAAAGTCGAAACCAAAGACGGCCGACACGTCTTTGCCGTTCACGTGCATCTCGGCGACCTCGCTCCGGAGAACGTGCGGGTTGAGCTTTACGCCAACGGCAGAGAGGAGGGGCAGCCAGAGCGTCGTCAGGAGATGGAGCTGGTTTCCGGACCCAAGGGCCCCTCCGGAGCTTGCGCTTTCCAAGGGCAGGTGGATGCGGACCGGCCGGTCTCGGACTACACGCCGCGGGTGATCCCACGCTGTCCCGGCGTCTCGGTCCCCATCGAGGCCCCTTACATCCTGTGGCCGCACTGAGTCCGTTCTGTTACCGGCAACCAAAGGAGAACCCTATGAACACAGAGATCCCCTGCACAACGCTCTTTCTGGATATCGGCGGCGTGCTCCTCACCAACGGCTGGGGCCATCAATCCCGGGCTCTTGCCGCCAAGACCTTCGGCTTTGATTACGAGGAGATGGAAAGCCGGCACCGGATGACCTTCAACACATACGAAATCGGCAAAATCTCCCTGGACAAGTACTTGCAGCGGGTGGTGTTTTACGAAAAGCGGTCCTTCACCCGGGAGCAGTTCCGGGAGTTCATGTTCGCCCAGTCGAAGCGCCTGCCGGACATGATCGACTACATTCGCAGGCTGAAAAAACGATACGGGGTGAAGATCGCCGTGGTGAGCAACGAGGGCCGCGAGCTCAACGACTACCGGATCAGGACCTTCAAGCTCGGGGAATTCGTGGATTTCTTCATTTCCTCGAGTTATGTCCGATTCCGTAAGCCCGACGAAGACATTTTCCGGATCGCCCTCGACGTCGCCCAGGTTCTCCCGGAAAATGCAGTCTATATCGACGACCGGCACATGTTCGTCCAGGTCGCGTCCGAGCTGGGCATCAAAGGCCTTCACCATACCAGTTATCAAACTACGCGCGAAGCCCTTGCCGCGTGCGGTTTACGGGATGACCAGGAATGAGTGCAGGGACCTCTTTTCATTCCGGCCAACCGAGCGTTCTCGTCATCAACGGCGGCTCTTCGAGCATCAAGTTCGCGCTCCATTCAGTCGAGTCGCCGCCCCGACGGTTCCTCAACGGTAAAGTCGACCGGATCGGCCTCCCCGGAACGGAGCTCACCTTCAGTGGGCCGGTCCCCGGCCTCAAAGGGCGCCACTCCGTCTCCTCTTCAGATTACGGCGCAGCGGCCGATTTCCTGATCGGCTGGCTCGAAGAGCGGATGGGCCTTGATGCCGTCCAGGCGGTGGGGCACCGCGTGGTCCACGGCATGAATCACATCGAGCCCGAACGTATCACCCCGGAGCTTCTGGACGAGCTGCGCCGCATTTGTCCTTACGACCCGGACCATCTGCCCCGGGAGATCGAGTTGATCGGGGCCTTTCGCCGGCGATACCCCAACCTCCTCCAGGTAGCCTGCTTCGACACAGGTTTTCACCGCACTATGCCCCGAAGGGCCCGACTGCTTCCCATCCCTCGACGCTTCGACGTCATGGGAATCAGGCGGTACGGTTTCCACGGCTTGAGCTACGCCTATCTTATGACCGAGCTGGCACGCCTTGCCGACTCCGAGACCGCTAAGGGCCGGGTGGTCCTGGCCCATTTGGGAAACGGGGCGAGTCTGGCCGCCGTCCGAGACGGCCAAAGCCTGGATACCAGCATGGGGTTTACCCCCGCCGGCGGCCTGCCCATGAGCTCCCGGCCGGGCGATCTGGACCCCGGGGTCGCCTGGTCCATGATCCGGATGGAGAATTTGACAGCCGGCGGGTTCAACCGGATCATCAACCATGAATCCGGCCTGCTCGGCGTTTCCGAAACCAGTTCCGACATGCGGGACCTCCTCGACCGCCAGGCGGATGACGAACGCGCCGCTGAGGCCGTGGATCTGTTCTGCTACCAGACCCGCAAATGGATCGGGGCCTTTGCCGCCGTTCTTGGTGGACTCGACACCCTGGTGTTCTCGGGCGGCATCGGCGAAAAAGCCCCCGAGATCCGAGAACGGATATGCGCCGGGCTGGGGTTTCTGGGAATCGAGTTGGACGCGGCGGAAAACAAGGCCAGCGCCCCGGTTATCTCCATCCCCTCCAGCCCGGCTGTGGTCCGGGTGATCCCGACCGATGAAGAAGCCATGATGGCCGAAATCCTGTGCCGTTTCCTGGCTTGTCCGGAAGCGGT
>JARRJE010000096.1:0-14456 GCA_037379765.1 Deltaproteobacteria bacterium | reverse complement strand
ACAAGCATGTGCCACGCCGGGGCCATGGAGAGCCGAAGGGGCGAAACTTATCTGGGCGGAACCTATTCAATCCCTGAGGGCATGAAGCCCGATACCCATTATACAAAGGGAATACAGTGTGTGGACTGTCATCTTCCAGGGCTTAAAGGGATGGGCGACATGACCAGGAAAGCCACCTGCCAGGACTGCCATATCGAGGCTGAAGATGCCCTGGCAAAGAGCGTTCATAAAGACATGGATTGCGCTACCTGCCATATAAGCGAACTGAGGGGGTATCAGCTCACGATCTGGGGACCTGGAGAAATCGGGGATAGACCCAATCCCTTTAAGAAGTATTCCCTGTATTATGGCGTACAGAGCCCACCCATAATAATGAAGGATCAGAAGGGGCGATGGATGCCGGTCAAGGTATGGCCGCACAGCCTTGGGAATTTCAAGAAAAACTTGCCGCCGTCCCAGAAGATTAAATTCCGTTGGCCGAACGGTGAGACAAGAGATGCCTATTATATCGTGGGAACGGTAGACGGGCTCCCGGGGGACAACAAGCATTTGCTCTGGCTCGAGATAGAGCAGGCCGCTCATCCTTACGGGAAGGCCAGGAGCTGTAAATCCTGCCATGGGGCTGGAGGGGGTCAGGTTTCGATGTCCCACTGGGAGTTCATGGATGATCAGGGCGCGCTCCCCTTTCAAGGGACGCACAAGATCGTGGCCGATAAAAGCGGCCTTCGCATCGCGGGCCTCAAAAACACAACCCCGATACACCGCCTTGAGGGCGCAAAGCTTGTCGATTTCGCCTCGTGGCTCTATATGAAGGACAAATGGAAGGCCCCGGGGGATTTTTCGATCAAGACAGAACCCTTAAAATATCGGGAGGCCCTCAGGCGGGCTGTCGAAGCCTCCAGGCAAATCGAGCTGATGAGGAAAAAAGCCGACAATTTTGACAAGAAAAAAATGATAAGATTCAAAAGGCTCGAGGAATCTGTTTTCCACGACCCCGAGGATGCCGAAACTTATCTGGAACATTTCAAGTGAAAATCGTCTCCATTCGTCCAAGCCCCGGAACCGGCATTATCCGGTCTTGTGCCGGCCGCCCAGAAAGGGGATATTTTCGAGGGTGAGACGGGTTATCGTTGACGGGAGGTACGGATCCGTCCGCAGATGACGGTTTTCCCGATCCGGTTCGAGCCCGAGCAGGGTGCGGATCATCAGCATGCTGGCCCCTGCGGCCCAGGCTTGGGGAAAGGCCGATCTGGGAAACAAAACCGGGAAGGTCGCCTCCTCCCGGCGGTAGCCTGCAAAGACCTCCGGAAACCTGTTGTCATAATAGGTGGAGGCCTCGATCAAGTCGATGATGATTCGGTTGGCCTCTTCCCTGAAGCCGTAACGAGTCAGGCCTGAGGCGATCAGGCTGTTGTCGTGCGGCCATACCGTCCCGTTGTGATATTCAATGGGATTGAACGCCATGTCCTCTTCCGACATGGTCCTTACGCCCCACCCGCTGTAAAGCCGTTCGTGCATGAGCTGGGATGCCAACATCTTGGCCTTTTCCTCGTCGACGATGCCGCTCCACAGGAGATGCCCCATGTTCGAGGTAACGGAATCCACCTGGCGCTTCCGGCCGTCCAGGGCCAGGGCGAAATACCCGTAAACGACGGCGTAAAAATGTTCAATTTCTCCCTCTGTTCTCCGGGGTTCTTGTAATTTCCCCATCGGTTCCGGAGATGACAAACGATTCCCCGTCGAAGATCCTGATTTTCACCACATTCCGGGTAGCGCATGGTGTCCCCCGACAGGCGCGGACTGATTGGTTGTCCCACTCCTTCTTCAAGCATATCAGGCAGCCACCCGGGGTGAAAAGCAGACAGTTTTCCGTTCAAACAACCTTTTTCCGAGTTTGCATGCATGAATCCATGGCCTACACTGAGATCATGAACAGGGAGGTGAGGAGCATGGGGAATGTGGGCTGTCGGGCGTTGCGAATGGCGGTTGCTGCCCTGGTATTGATGACAGGAGCCGGTACCGGCTGCGGCAGTGAGGAGGCCCAGGCCGAGTACGATACGGTGACTTCGGCTTGTGTGGCGGGCAGCTATCTCGTGGATGAAGGGAGCGGCACGCGGAGCCTGTGGACCTTTTTCAGGGACGGCAACTTCACCGGAACAAGCTCCGCGCAGCCGGCGCTGAAGTTCGGCGACCAGCACGGAACCTGGAAGCTGACCGAAGGGAATGGCATTCGAGTGACCTATTTCGATTTTTCGTTTGACGACCAGGGATCGTTGATCAACATCGCCCGTATCGACGCGTCGCTGATCATCGACCGCACGTGCCGGCAGCTCGATGGTTCCTTCACGCTGCGTTTTTTTGAAGATGGTGAAGATCCGTTCGTGCCCGCCTCGGATACCGGCACCCCGATCACCGATACCGTTACGGGGCATCAGATCGAGACTGAGTAAAGGTCACAAAAACCAGAATCGGGTCGTTTCCATAAAATTTCAGGAAATTGGTGCCTACTCACCACAAGGAGGTGGTTTATGAAGATCGCCACCGCCACATTGGCCATCCTGTTTCTCGCGCTTTCCCTGCCTGCAGCGGGGGAGGGGCATGCGGTTCAAGATGCAAGCGAGGTCAATACGGTTGAGCTGCGTCTTCTCCTCAATTCCTTCGGCGCACTGGGAGAGGGCCAGATCGAAAACGTGCTCGAACGCCTTCGGATCATAGCGGCCACTCAGGAAGCGCAGAGCGGGGAGTGGGAAAAAATGAGAAGCCTGCTGCAGGAGCTCGAAACGAGTGGGATACCGGCTGCTGCGATCTGGTTCGTGCGGCCGGACGGTTCGTACTATTCCCTGAAACAGGGTTTGAACGAGCAGAACCTCAAGGACCGGGACTATTTCCCAAAGCTTATGGCAGGGGCTGATATCACCGGCGATCTCGTCATCAGCAAATCAACCGGCAAGAGAACCGCTATCGTCGCCGTGCCCCTCAGAAAGGGGGATGAAATCATCGGGGCCCTTGGGACATCGCTTGCTGTCGAGGCGATGAGCAGATCGCTCAATGAACAAATGGGACTGCCGGAGAACATTCTTTTCTATGCCCTTGATCCAAAAGGCCGAACCTCCCTGCACCGGATATCGGCGCTGCTCTTCGCTTACCCTTCCGACATGGGCAGCAAGAGCCTGGCGGCGGCCGACCGGGGCAACCGGCAGCAGTGCTTCCCCCGGTCCTGTCCGAGCTTGACCGGGAGATTACGGCGGAGTTGACCAGGATGGATCAAAATCTTGCAGAGGTTGCCCGTCGATTTTCGGAAAAGGGACTGCCGATGGCCGAAAAGAGAAAGGTGCTCAGCGATCTCTGCCGATCCTCCACTTACGCCGTGGATTGTTCGTTTGTAGATCGCAGCGGGCGGATGGTGCTGGTTGAGCCCGGGGAGTATGCGAAATTCGAAGGCAGCGACATCAGCGCGCAGGAACAGGTGGTCCGGCTGCACAAGACGCACAAGCCGGTCATGAGCAACGCCTTCAGGGCGGTCGAGGGCTTCGAAGCCGTGGACCTGGAGTATCCGGTGCTCGCCCACGACGGTAAGCTCCAAGGATCCGTGAGCATGCTCATCCGACATGACCTGCTGCTCTCCTCCATTCTCGACCCGGTCCTGCGGCCAATCCCGTTGGAGGCTTTCATGATGCAGCCGGACGGCAGGATCCTTTACGATGAAGATGAAGAAGAGGTGGGCAGGATGTTGTTCAGCGACCCGCTGTATCAGCCGCATCCCCAGCTTCTTGCTCTTGGTTTCCTGATCTCAAGGGAAAAAACCGGCGCCGGCAGCTACGATTTCAGACAAAAGGGCTCGAAGAAGGTGGTGAACAAGGATGCGCATTGGACAACGGTTGGTCTGCACGGCACGGAATGGCGGCTGGTGTTGATGCACGTCAGGGCAGATGATGCGCCGAGCCCAACCGGGACAGCGGAATAAGATGCAACACGGCGCAAGTAGGTAACGAATGATTCTGGTCCTCCTGCCTGGCATGGACGGCACCGGCACGTTATTTAAGCCATTCGTAGCCAGGCTTGGTTCGCGGTTTCAGGTGCGGGTGGTCCACTATCCAACGACGAAGCCCCTGGGGTATCCCGATTTGGAGGCTGTCGCCCGTGCCGAGCTTCCTCAAGACGGTCCCTTCATCATTTTGGCAGAGTCCTTTTCCGGCCCCATCGCCGTTTCCCTCGCCGCCGCCTGTCCTCCTCGACTCAAGGGCTTGGTGTTGTGTGCCTCTTTCGTCAGAAACCCTCGTCCGTTCTTTTCCGGCTTCAGGTCTCTTGCCAGTGCGTTTCCCGTCCGAATAGCGCCGACTGCTGTCTTGAGCCACTTCCTGCTCGGGCCTTACGCGACGGGTGAGTTGCGGGGGGCTTTCTCGCAGGCAATTGCGCAGGTTTCACCAGCCGTATTCCGGGCGCGGCTGCATGCGGTGCTGACCGCAGATGTTTCCGAAAAGTTTTCTTCCCTCACTGTTCCGGTTATGGACTTGCGTGCTGCATATGACCGCGTCGTCCCGCGTTCTGCGTCCGAGCTCATGTCGCAGTTGAACCCGCACATCCGGGTGTTTCAAATCGAGGGGCCGCATTTTCTCCTGCAAGCTGCCCCGGCTGCAGCAGCGCAGGCCGTTGACGCTTTCGTGGCAGACGTGGTAAATGCATTATAATTATTGTACTTCCCGAAATACGAGGAGAACTCATGGAGATATCAAAAGAGAAGAAGCTGGAGATGCTACGGTCAATGTTGCTTGCCCGCAAATTCGAGGAGGTGCTCACAGAGCTGTGTAAAATCGAGGGCAAGATCCCCGGAATGATGATCCTGTGCACCGGTCAGGAGGCGGTCGGCGCCGGGGTGTGCGCTGCCCTGCAGCCAGAGGATGTGATCATCACCAATCACCGCAGCCATAGCCATCTGCTGGCCAAAGGGGCCGATCCCAAGGCACTGATGGCCGAAATCTACGGCAAACGCACCGGGTGCAACAAGGGGAAGAGCGGGACGCTGCATTTGGCGGTGCCGGAAATCAATGCCCCCTGCACCACGACCGTGGTCGGCGGGGGGCCGCCCATCGCGGTCGGCAGAGCCTTTGCCCAGCAGTATCGGCAGGAAAAATGCGTCACCGTCTGTATCATCGGAGATGGCGCGACCAGTGAAGGTTCCGTTCACGAGGCGATGAATCTGGCAAGCGTCTGGAACCTGCCGTTGATCTTCGTCTGCGAGAACAACCAGTATGCCGGCGCCCAGCGCTATGAGCAGCATACCAAGGTGGAAAATATCGCGGACCGGGCGGCCGGGTATGCCATGCCTGGGGCTGTGGTGGACGGCAATGACGCACTGGCGGTTTACAGGTCGGCCCGGGAAGCCAAAGCGCGTGCTGTGGAAGGAAAGGGGCCGTCGCTGATCGAATACAAGACCTATCGCTGGCGGGGCCATGGCGAAAGCGATCTTCAGATTTACCAGCCCAGGGAAGAGATCAAGGCCTGGCAGGCCATGTGCCCCATTCCGAAACTGCGGGGCGAAATGCTTGCCGAGGGACTCATCAGCACCCCTGAGCTGAACGAAATGGAGAAGGCCGTTGATGCCGCCGTGCAGGAGGCCATTCGCTTTGCCGAGGAAAGTCCCTATCCAGAGCCCCATGAGGCCATGGAGGATCTCTTTGTTTGAACCTGGATCGTGAGGGCACCACGAATTTATGTTGGAACCGATTCCACAACGGAGGAACTAACGCCATGCAGCAGTTAGGAATGGGGCAAGCCGTAAACCAGGCCTTGCGGGAAGAGATGACAGCGGACCCTAATGTCTTTCTGGCCGGGGAGGGCATTGGCGTGGGAATCCATGACAACCCGAAGCTTCCCACCTATGGCTTGCTGAAGGATTTCGGGCAAGGCCGGGTCAGGGACACGCCGGTTTCGGAGGCGGCCATCGCCGGCTTGGCCGTGGGTGCATCCGAGGCGGGCCTGAAGCCGGTGGTGGAGATCATGTACAATCCTTTCTTCACCCTTGCTTCGGATATGATTGTCAATCATGCCGCCAAATTGCGCTATCTTTCAGGCGGCAAGTCATCTTTCCCGCTGGTGGTGCGCATGAAGACCGGCGCCGGGTTCGGCGCCGGGTGCCAGCATTCCCACAACCTGGAGGCCTGGGTGGCCCATTGCCCCGGACTGAAGGTGGTCATGCCGTCCACTCCGGCCGATGCCAAGGGACTTCTCAAAAGCGCCATTCTGGACCCGAACCCCGTTGTTTTTATTGAAGACATGATGCTGTACTTCATTCCCGGCCATGTTCCCGAGGAGGAAGTCCTGATTCCCATCGGCAAGGCCGACGTCAAGCGGCCGGGCAAGGATGTCACCGTGGTGACCTGGTCCAAGATGCTGAGGGTGGCCCTGAAGGCCGCCGAGCAGTTGGCCCAGGAGGGTATCGAGCTGGAGGTTCTGGATCTGCGGACCCTGGCGCCTCTGGACAAGGAGGCGATTCTTGCCTCGGTGCGCAAGACCGGCCGCCTGGTCGTGCTGCATGAGGCCACGCGGACCGGCGGTTTTGCCGGCGAGGTGGCGGCCGTGGTGATGGAAGATGGATTTGCCAGTCTCAAGGCGCCGCTGCGGCGGGTGACCGGGCCGGACATCCCGGTGCCTGCCAGTCCGCCTCTGGAGCGTTTTTACATCCCCGACGAAGAGCAGTTGGTGGCGGCGGTCAAGGAAATCCTGTAATGCTCCAGTAAAGCGGCTGAAGTTACTTTTGATCGGGCCGAATTTCGGAGGAGATCAATCCGACGGCTCAGGCGAAGCGGTGGCCGGGGGATAGGTTATTTTCTCTCCTTCCACCTTGGCCCAGGGCGTGAGGGCGTGGTCCCTGACGGAGTCCGGGCCCATGATGTGTTTTACCTGGAATCCGCGGACCAATAAGGCATCTCCGATCAACGATCGGTGGCAGCGCCACGGCACCGCCTCCGCGCACATGATCACCGTTGTCTGTTTACTGGCCGTTTCCATAAGCTCTTCCAGGCTTTCTGCGAATTCCCCGGTTTGCATATAATCGGCAAATCCCCTGAAGGAGGCGTTTCTCCATGCTTTGTTCGGCGAGTCCCTGCGGGCGTGGCGCAGTCCCCCCAGCCCTTTCAGGTGGCGATACCCGATTCCGGCCGCTTGCAGACTTTCTCCGAGCGCGTCATTGTTGAATTGGGGATTGTGCCGGGACTTGGGTATGGTGCGGATGTCGACTACCTTATTGATTTTATAGGAATTCAAAATTCCGATAAACTCGGAAACGGTTTTCGTTGAATGGCCGATCGTCAATATGGTTCTGGGCTCAGACGGGCGTTTCTTCACGAAAGATAACCCTGTTTTTTGAGCTTGCTGAGGAGAAAATGGAAATAGATGAGGCCGGCGTAAGGCTGCCAGCTTGAGGTGATCCTTCTGATCTGCTGGTAGTCAAGCTTGTGGTCGAGCCCCAGAAATTGTTGCAGACTTTTTTGCGCTCCCACGTCGTCGCCGGGAAAGACATTGGTCCTGCCCAATCCCCGCAAAAGGACATATTCCGCCGACCACCTGCCGACGCCCCGCAACCGCGAAAGAGAACGGACGCCTTCGCTGTCGTTCAGCTCTTTGAGCCCCTCCAGCTCGATCTTGCCGCTGACGATTCCCTCGGCAAGACTCACGATAGCCAGTCCCTTGTTCCGGCTGAAGCCGAGAAGCCTGAGATCTTCCGGAGCAAGCGCTGCCAGGTCTTCCGGCCTGGGAAAGGCATGCAGGACCGTCTCGCCTTTCTTGCAGGCCATACCGTGGCCACGGGCAAGCCGGTTGAGAAGGATGATGCCAAGATGCAGCGTCAGCTGCTGGCAGGCAATGGCGTTGACCAGCGCCTCGAAAAGGGTGGGAAACCGCGGCGGCCTGGTCCCGACGAACTGCTCAAGGAGCGGCCGCAGGCGTCCGTCCCGGTCCGGCAGGGAATAAAAATCCGTGAAGTCTTTCCCGAGGCCGAACACCCATTCCAGGATGGCGGCGATCTCCGTCTGAAAAACCCTCGGATCGGTGACTTCAGCGGCCACGGTCACCTGCAGGCGCGGTTGGTCACGACCGCCTTCCTGACTTACCGACACCCTGACCGGGGTGGAATCGAGCAGGAAGATTCGCGAATACACCCGGCCATCCCATCGATCGATCTCGTTGTCCGGCCTCCGCCTGAGAGTCCAGACGGTGAGCTCGAGGCTGAAAGGCGGGACAGGCTCCATGACAAAGGAGATTTTTGGCACTCTTTGCACCTCTTCCTCGAGACCCACCCGTCTCGTGGGAAGAGAGCCCTGTTTCCCCGGTAAGCCGAGCCGCTGCAAAGAAGAAAGGCCGGATTGCTGCTGCGCCCCGGCCTTTTTTTCACGAACCCGAGAGGAGATTTGCCAAGGTTGTTTGTCCCGGCGAGGTTCTCGTTCTCAGCCGAGCAGGCCGATCTCGGCCAGCAGCCCCTTGGCCGCGGCAAACAGCGCTTCTTTCCCCGCCTCGGTGCGTGCCTCCACGTAGAAGCGGACTTTGGGCTCGGTGCCCGAAGGGCGGATCATCAGCCAGGACTCGTCCTCGAGGATCAGCTTGCGGCCGTCAATGGCGATGACCTCCTTGATCCGTTTCTCTTCCCCGCCCACCTTGATGGTCGATCCCGACCCGTATTGTTCCAGGCGGGCCAGGGTCCGGCCCAGCTCTTCCCCGGACTGGCTGACCACCACGGCGTCCCGGGCCGGGAAGTAGCTGCCGTATTCCTTCTGCAGGTCGATAAGATGATCCCCCAGGTTTTTCCCCAGGGAGAGCACCATGTCGAGGGCGAGCAGCAGTCCGATGTAAGCGTCCTTTTCCGGGGTGTGCCGGACAACAGTGATACCGTCCGATTCCTCGAAGCAGACGAGGGCCTGGCCGATCACCGGCTTGAACTCCTTGAAGCCCACCGGCGGCTCGAAAATTTTTTCCCCGAAGGCGGCGGCCACGGCATTGGCGAAGTTGGAGGTGGCCACCGTTTTGGCCACCATGCCTTTTTTGCCCTTTACTTCATGCAGAAAGTGGTAGGCCATGGCCCCGAAATAATTCATGCCGATTTCGTTTTCGCCGTCGGTGAAGCGTACCCGGTCGGCATCCGGGTCCATGATGATGCCGAGCTTGAGCGGTTCCGGCCGCTGGCGCAGAGTGTCGACCACCGGCTGCAGATTGGCGGTGGAGGGTTCCGGCGCGATGCCGCCAAAGGTGGGGTCCGGATCGATGCGGAGAAAACGAACACGGTCACCGCAAGCTTTGACCAGGGACTCGACATGGACTCGGCTGGCCCCATGAACGCAGTCGATGGCCACCACCATATCGTCGCGCTTGGCGAGCCGGGTCATGATGTGATCGTAATCGAGTCCGTGAGCGGGCTCGCCCGCCCGGACCAGGTCGAGCCAGCAGGCCAGGGCGTCGCACTCTTTCACCAGGACCGGATTGGGGGCGACATCCACCGGCTTGATGTCGCCGTCAATGATTTCTCGGGCGTTGTTGGTGATGCGGTCGGTGAGCTCCTTGGCCGCCGGGCCGGCATCGGCGGCATTATACTTGAAGCCCGAGTATTCGAGAGGATTGTGACTGGGGGTGAGGTTTGTCGAAACCCACAACGCACCCTCGCTCCTGGGCCTCCCGGAGGCTGCGAACCCCAAGGAAAGGGGCGAGCTCGGCTGAGCTCGAGAGCTCCCTGTACATGACGATAATCGCCAGAGCCACCTGGGCCACCGACTTGGCGAACAGGTCCTTGCCAAGAATTCCCCGCCAGCCGGAGGTGCCGAACTTGACCGGCGAGAGCGGCCGCCCCTTGTTGCTCAGCAGCTCATCGCCCACCAGGGCATACGCCGCATCGATCTCCCGCTGCCAGCGGGAGTGTTCCTCCCGATCGGCCCCTGCCCGTTTGCGACGTGCGACCAGTTCCCTGATCAGGCCGAAATAATCGCTGGCGGCATGATTGCCTTGGGTGATGTATTTCTCGTACAATGTCCTAGCCGGTGCTTCCTGAACCATGCGGTTCCTCCTGTGTTTCGATCGTCTTAGGCGGCAGGCTTGTTGGCCTGTCAACATGTCTGGGTCCGCCCGATGCGGGACCGGCAAGCCGAAGGAGTCCGGCGGGCTTTTTCCCGCGTCGGTCGGACGGTTGCCTACCGTCGGGACCTGCGGCCATTATGCAGAATATAACCCGTGGAATGCAAGGTTTAGGTTGACCGTATCGTTGAGATTAGATATAGAATAGGGTTCATGGGCGGTTCTTCAACGAAACCGCCCAATTATCATTTTGCAGACCCGCAGAAGAACCGAATCCACCCGCAAAATCAACAATTTGTGAAGAATAGGAGTCAAACGATGGGAGTAAAGCACGAAGAGGCCTTCATCCTGTGGTTCGATAATATCGGCATCGAGGATGTGCCTATGGTGGGAGGCAAGAATGCGTCCCTCGGCGAGATGTATCAGAAGCTGACCTCCAAGGGGGTTACGGTGCCGCACGGTTTTGCCATTACCGCTTATGCGTACCAGTACTTGCTCAAGAAGGCCGGCATCGGTCAGGCCATCGAAGATGCCCTGGCCGGTCTTGATACCCACGACCTGCGTAATTTGCAGGAGCGTGGCGAGAAAGTCCGGAACATTATCCGGAATGCCGAATTCCCCGAGGATCTCCGCCAGGAGATCCTCGAGTCGTATCAGAAGATGGAAAAGGAATACGGGCCCGGAGTGGACGTAGCCGTCCGCTCTTCCGCTACCGCAGAGGACTTGCCGGACGCTTCCTTTGCCGGCCAGCAGGAGACTTACCTCAACATCAGCGGTCCCGAAAACCTCATCGATGCCTGTCGCCGCTGTTTTGCCAGCCTGTTCACCAACCGGGCCATCTCCTATCGGCACGACAAGGGCTTCGGTCAGTTCGATGTCTACCTCTCCATAGTCGTCCAGAAGATGGTGCGCAGCGACTCGGCTTCTTCCGGCGTCATGTTCTCCATCGATACCGAAAGCGGCTTCAAAGACGCCGTCTTCATCACCGGCGCCTGGGGCTTGGGCGAGAACGTGGTGCAGGGTGCGGTGAATCCCGATGAGTACTACGTATTCAAGCCTACTCTCAAGGAAGGCAAGCGGCCCATCGTCGGCAGGTCGGTGGGCAGCAAGGCCATCAAGATGATTTACAACACCGATGACGGGGCCGAAGAGCCGGTCAAGAACGTCGACACCACCCCGGAGGAGCGCAGCAGCTACGTGATCTCCGATGACGAGATCCTGAAACTTGCCGAGTGGGCCTGCATCATCGAGGACCATTACGGCAAGGCCATGGATATCGAATGGGCCAAGGACGGCGACGGCAAGAACGTGGGCACCGGCAAGCTGTTCATCGTCCAGGCACGGCCCGAGACCGTCCACTCCCAGAACAAGGGGGCCATGGAAACCTTCAAGCTCAAGGAGCGGGGCAAAGTCCTGGTCGAAGGGCTGGCGGTCGGCACCAAGATCGGACAGGGCAAGGCCAATGTCATCGCCGATGTGGCCGATATCCACGACTTCAAGAAGGGGGAGGTTCTGGTCACCGACATGACCGATCCCGACTGGGAACCGATCATGAAGATCGCTAGCGCCATCGTCACCAACCGGGGCGGGCGGACCTGCCATGCCGCGATCATCTCCCGTGAGCTCGGCATCCCTTGTGTCATCGGCACCGGCGACGGAAGCGAGGTGATCAAGAGCGGACAGGATGTCACCGTCTCCTCGGCCGAGGGCGAGAAGGGCTTCGTCTACGAGGGGCTGCTCGACTTCGAGATCGAGCGGCTGGACTTGGCCGATCTCCCCAAAACCAAGACCAAGATCATGATGAACCTGGCCATCCCGGAGAAGGCCTTTTCCGAATGCCAGATCCCCAACGACGGCGTGGGCCTGGCCCGCGAGGAATTCGTGATCAACTCCCATATCGGCATCCATCCCCTGGCCCTGGTCAATTATGAGGAGCTGAAGAAGTCCTCCGACCCGGAAAAGAAGAAGGTGGTTGCCGTCATCGACGAGAAGACGGCGGCTTATAGTGACAAGAAGCAGTTTTTCATCGACAAGGTGGCCGAAGGGGTCGGCCGGATCGCCGCCGGCTTCTACCCCAAGGACGTCATTGTCCGGCTCTCCGATTTCAAGAGCAACGAATACGCGAATCTCACCGGCGGCACCTTTTACGAACCGGGCGAGGAAAATCCGATGATCGGCTGGCGTGGGGCTTCCCGCTATTACGATCCCAAATACCGGGCGGCCTTCGATCTGGAATGCCAGGGACTGCTCAAGGCCAGAAACGAGATGGGCCTCACTAACATCAAGCTGATGGTGCCCTTCTGCCGGACGCCTGAAGAGGGCAAAAAGGTCATCGGCGTCATGAAGGAAAACGGCCTGGTCCAGGGCGAGAACGGCCTGGAGCTTTACGTCATGTGTGAGATCCCCAGTAACGTAATCTCCGCCGATGCCTTTGCCGATATCTTCGACGGCTTCTCCATCGGCTCCAACGACCTGACCCAGCTCACCTACGGCCTCGACCGGGATTCCGGCCTGATTGCCGGCATCGCCGACGAGCGGGACGAGTCGGTGAAAACGATGATCCGCATGGTGATCGACACCGCCAAGCGGCGTGGCCGGAAAATCGGCATCTGCGGCCAGGGCCCCTCGGATTTTCCGGAGTTCGCCACCTTCCTGGTGGAGTGCGGCATCGATTCCATGAGCCTGATTCCTGATACCGCGGTCAAGACCCGGTTGGCCGTGGCCGCCAAGGAAAAGGAGCTGGGCATCAAGGCCAACTGAGCGGTTTGACCTAGATCCTGCTCCACACCGAAAATCTACATGAGGGCCGTTCCGTACGAAGGGGCGGCCCTTTTTGCCGTGATCCCGAATAGTGCCGGGAATGAATTTTTAATCGGTGTGTCGCTATCTTAGCGGAGAGGGAAAACGACTCAATTCTCTCACTGGAAATGCGAGATCATCCTCTTCGGCCCAGCTGTTCATCCAAGATTTGTGGTCAGATGCATCATCTTTTGTTAAAGAAGGAAAAACTTTATTTCTCAGTTAATATCACGATTTCTGAAGGGCAAGGGGATTGCGTATGAAGCTGGCGGGAAAATTGGGATTCATCGGCGGCGGCCGGATGGCTGAAGCCATGATTAAAGGCATTTTGCAGGCCGAGCTGGTGACGGCGGATAATATTCTGGCGGCAGATCCCGATGAGTCCCGGCGGGCGTTGCTGGGCGAAAATTATCAGGTGACCGTTAAAGCGGAAGCCGACGAAATCTGGCGGGTCTGCGATACGGTGGTGCTGGCGGTCAAGCCGCAGATCCTGGTTAAGCTCCTGGAGAGCTACCGGGAGCAAGTGGCGGCCCGACACCTGGTCATCTCCATCGCGGCGGGTATTCCCCTGGCGTTGATCGAAGACAAGTTAGCCGGCACCGGCTGCCGGGTCATCCGGGTGATGCCCAACACCCCGGCTATGGTCCAGGAAAGCGCATCGGCCCTGGCCGGCGGCCGGCACACTACTGCCGACGATCTTGCCATGGCCAAGGCCATTTTCGATTCCTTCGGCGCCAGTGTCGTTCTCGACGAAAAGGCTCTTGACGCGGTGACCGGGCTGAGCGGTAGCGGCCCGGCCTATGTCTTTTTCTTCATCGAGGCCCTGATCGATGCAGGGATCAAGACCGGACTCAGCCGGCCGGTGGCGGAGAAGCTGGTGCTGCAGACGGTGCTCGGTTCGGTGAAGCTCGCTATGGAGAGTGGCGAACACCCGGCGCAACTGCGGGCCATGGTCACCTCACCCGGCGGCACCACCATCGCCGGGCTTCATGTCATGGCCCGGGCCGGGTTCGCCGGCATTGTCATGGATGCGGTGGAAGCCGCTGCCCGCCGGTCTCGAGAACTCGGGGCGAGCCAGAAAACAGAATAAAAGCCAAAGAGATGCAGATCAGGAAAATCGGTATAATCCTCAAACGTGATTCCGAGGCGCCCCAACGACTTGCCAGCGAGCTCGTCTCCTGGTTCGCAGCCAGATCCGTCGGTGTCGCCATCAACGAGATCGTCCCCGATATGGACATCATCGTCATCCTCGGAGGAGACGGCACTCTGCTCCACGTGGCCGAGCAGGCGAGCCGCTTCGGGATTCCGGTGGTGGGAGTCAATATGGGCGGTCTCGGCTTCCTGACCGAAGTGGCAGTGGAAGAGTGCTATGAGACCATGGAGGCCATTCTCGCCGGCGCTGTGAAGATCGAAGAGCGGTTGATGCTTCGCGCCTGCATTCTCAATGACGGGGAAAAGGGCGAATGGCGATATGCCTTGAACGACATTGTGGTGAGCCGGGGGAATCTCGACCGCATCGTGCAGCTGAGCACTTGGGCCGATGAGGAGTATATCACGACGTACCGGGCCGTCGGGCTGGTTTTTTCCACCCCCACCGGCTCCAC
>JARRJE010000095.1:0-6629 GCA_037379765.1 Deltaproteobacteria bacterium | reverse complement strand
CCGCCCCGGGACACCAGTCCGGAAACCCTGGACCAGGACAGGGTGGAACCGCTGCCCTTCGGCAGGAGAATCGTCTGCCCCGCCCAGATGCCCAGCAGAAACATCCACAGGAAAATGCAGAAGGCCACCACCCCAAGGCCGAGCAGGCCGGAGATGCTCAGCTCAAAACGGATGCGTCTCGTTTTTTTCCGCTTGGATTTCGCCATGGGCGGCTAAGGTGGGGCTACATGGTTTCGGGCGCGGTGACTCCGATCAGCTCCAGGCCGTTGCGGAAGATCACCCGCAGGGACTCGGCCAGCCACAGCCGGGCCCGGCTCAGCTCCTCATCCTCGGAAATCACCCGGTGCTTATTGTAGTAGCTGTGGAATTTGCCGGCAAGATCCTGCAGGAAAAAGACCACCCGGTGCGGCTCAAGCGCCAGGGCCGCCCCCTCCACCAGCTCCGGGTAGGCGGCCATGGCCTTGAGCAGCTCGATCTCTTCGGGCAGATCCAGCCGGTGCAGCGGGGCCGCGGCCAGCTCTCCCCGATCCACCGCCTTGGCCGCCGCCTGCTTACGGATACTGCAGAGCCGGGCGTGGGCATACTGCACGTAATAGACCGGGTTTTCCTGGCTCTGCTTGGTGGCGAGATCGAGATCGAACTCGAGCTGGCTGTCCGCCCGCCGCATGAGAAAGAAGAAGCGGGCCACGTCCGGGCCCACCTCGTCGAGCAGCTCGTCCACCGTCACGAAGTTGGCCTTGCGGGTGGACATCTTCACCTGTTTTCCTTCCCGCACCAAGGTGACGAACTGGTGGATGACCACCGTCACCTTGCTGTCGTCGCACCCCAAAGCGCGCACTCCGGCAAGGACGTCCGGCACGGTGGCGATGTGATCGGAGCCGAAGACGTTCACCATCCAGTCGAAGCCACGCCGGAATTTTTCCCGGTGGTAAGCAATGTCCGGAAGCCGATAAGTGGGCTCGCCGGTGTTTTTGATGATCACCCGGTCCTTGTCCATTCCGAACTCGGTGGTCCGGAACCAGACCGCGCCGTCCTGCTCGTAAACCAAGCCCTTCTCCCGGAGGGCGGCGACCACGTCGTCGATCTTGCCCTCTTCGTAAAGGGTGTGCTCGTTGTAATAGTTGTCGAAACGGATATCAAGCCGGGCCAGGGTGGAGTTGATGTCCTTGAAGATAACCTGTTCGGCCTTCTCCTTGAAAGGGGTGACCTCCACGACGTCTTTAAGGGCATCGCCCTTCTCGGTGCGCAGTTCCCGGGCGATGTCGATGATGTACTCGCCTTGGTAGCCGTCCTCGGGAAAGGAGGCGGGCAGGCCGAGGAGCTCGAGATACCGGGCGCGAGTGGATTCTCCCAGCACCCGCATCTGCCGTCCGGCGTCGTTGTAATAATACTCGCGAGTGGTGGCAAAGCCCGCTGCCGTGAGCAGCCGGGCGATGGCATCGCCCAGCACCGCCTGCCGGCCGTGGCCGACGCTCAAGGGGCCAGTGGGATTGGCACTCACGAATTCGACCAGCACCTTCCGCTTGCCGCCCATTTCCGATAGGCCGTAAGCGACATCCCGCTGGCAGATCTCCGGCAGCACCGACTGCCAGGTGGCCGCGGGCAGGAAAAAATTGAGGAACCCGGGGCCGGCCACTTCCATCCGGTCGATGAAGCCGGTCTCGGCGGCGAGCAGCTCCTTGAGCCGGGAGGCCACCTCCCGGGGCTTCTTCTTCTCCTTGCCGGCGATCACCAGGGCCATATTGGTCGAAAAATCGCCGTGGTCTTCCCGCTTGGGCACCTCAAGCGCGTAGCCACCGGCAGCCGCCTCCGACCACCAGCCCTGCTTCACGCCTTGGACAAAGCACCGATCCAATCTTTCCTGCAGCCGTTGCCTGATCATTCCTTATGTTCCTTTCTCCGCCTCCGGATACACCCGCGCATTGCGGCTGCCGATGAGGCACAGCACTTCATAATCGATGGTTTCCAACCAACCGGCGATTTCGCCGGCGGTGATCGCCTCCCTGCCCTGGCAGCCCAGGAGCGCCACCTCGTCGCCAACCCGGGCCTCCGGCAGGTCGGTCACATCGGCCACGCAGGCGTTCATGCAGATGGTTCCCCGCAGCGGCACCCGCCGGCCGCGGATAAGCACCTCGGCCCGGTTGGAGAGTCGCCTGAGCCAGCCGTCGTCATAACCCACCGGCAGAATAGCCAGCTTGCTGGGGCGAGAGGTGACGAAGGTATGGCCGTAGCTGAGGCCAGTGCCGGCCGGCACCTCCTTGACCTGCAGGACCCGGCTCTTGAAACTCATCACCGGTCGGAGCTCCTCGCCTCCTGCTTTTTCGCTCGCTCGGCCGCCATACAGGGCGATTCCCGGCCTCACCATATCGAACCGGGTTTCAGGGATGTTGAGGAGGGCGGCGGAATTGGCAAGATGAAGCCGCAGTTCCGAATTGTCCTTCCGGATTTTCGCTGCGATCTCCTGGAATCGGCGGCACTGTTCTCGAGTGGCGGCGGCCTGCGGCCGGTCGGCCATGGGCAGGTGGCTGGACACCCCGGCCAACCGAACTCCGGGCAGGCGAGCCATCTTCGCTAAAAATTCGGGCAAATCGTTAGGGAGAAGGCCCAAGCGCCCCATGCCAACGTCCACCTTCACGTGGACATCCACTCGGGTGGCGGCCTGCACGGCCAGGCGGGAGAGCTCCTCGAGCAATCCCATCTCAAAAACCACCGGGCTCAACCGATGAGCAATCACCTCGGGAAGCCTTTCCGCCAGCGCCCCCAAGAGCACAACAATCTCTCCTTCCAGACCGGCCTGCCGGAGGGAGACCCCCTCCTCGATCTCGGCGACTCCGAAGGTACGGGCACCTGCGCCTGCCAAGGTGCGGGCCACCGGCACCAGCCCGTGGCCGTAAGCATCGGCCTTGACCATCGCCAGAACCTCGACGCCCTCCCCCGCCCGTTGCTGCAAAGTCTGATAGTTGTGACGGAGAGCGGCGAGATCGATCTCGACCCGGTTCAGAGAATGAGTCATGGAACTTCGGGGATCCCCTATTCAGGGATTCCGGTCCGGCTGAAGACCTGCCACTGTTGCCAGATGACTCGGCTGGACAGGAGGAGCGCCCAGCCGATTGCCAGATACACCAGCCCGGCAATGGTGGCCGGTCCGAAAGCCCACAGCAGCCGGCCGCCGACAATCATCACCAGGATCAACCCCCACATTTTGGCGGAATAGACGGCGCCGAGGCACATCCCCTCCTTGCAAGCCAGAATGCGGCTGATATTTTTCCGGGCCGATCGGTCGAGCACCAACAACGACTTTATAGTCCCGATCACCAGCCCGGACAGGGCAAAGACGTAGTGCTGGACGGCAGAAAAGCCCAACAGCCCCCGCACGATCAGCATCACTCCCACCGCCGTCCAGGCTGAAGCCGCCACCAGCAGGTGGGTGCGGGTGGAGGCGCCGGGCTTGTATTTCTTCAGTTTCTCCTTCATCATGAGCATTCGGTAGTCAGTTCTCAGCCGTCAGTATTCAGGATCGGTACAAAGTCAAAGTCGGTGTGATTTTGCCGCTCCAATCTTTTGTCTTTGCTGAACGCTGAGGGCCGGGGGCTTATCAAGAAACGGGGCTAAAGGCCATGGTCTCTCGAGAAGAAATGCCAAATAAATAGGCCTGCCTCTGTAGGAGGCAGGCCCTTCATACTACAGGAAACAATTCCGGTCGAATCAGACTTCGGTAACGGTAATAGCACCTTCGGGGCAGACCTCCACACAGGTCTCGCAGCCCAGGCACTCGTCGGCATTGACCGCTTCGGATTTGCCGTCGACCATTTCATAAACCTGCGCGGGGCAGGCGTTTACGCATTCTTCATCGCCGGAGCACTTATCCTTGTCAACATCAATCTGCCACATAATCGTAACCTCCAAAAAAGTAAGATAATGGTGAATAAAAGCCAAAACATCAAGGGGCGCAAAGCCTTATCCGTTGACGATTTCCGCTTTACCGTCCTAAATGATAAGAGACAATATCCCTCTAATCAACCCTCATTTGTTTGTCAATAAAAAAAGGCCGGTAATGCCGCAGTCATGGGCCTACAGCCCGCGGAAGAGGGAAAACGGTCAAGCTGCGGCAATGAGTTGACCGTCGATCGATGATATTTTAGGATAGGTTGATTGATGATGCGAAATTCTGGCCATTTGGCCTTCACCCTTATGGTAGGGGAAGATGACTGACAAGAACGTGCAGAAATCGGAAGAGGCAATGATCGAAGGCATCCTGGAAGGCAGCCCCGAGGGCATCGGCGTGGCGGTGGTCCGCCTGGATTGCGGCTGCCGGAAAATGGCGGCTGTGGCCGAAGACGGCGAACCGGCCAGCAAAGTCATTATGTTTCGGGACAGTGCCGAATCCATCTGCGACCAGTGCAAGCAGGACAATGGCGCCTTTGCCCGCGTCATCGAGGCCTTCATCCACTGGACCAAGCCCGAACCAGACCCCGAGGTGAAGAAGAGCATCGAGATCAAGGTCTTGGGCACCCACCCCACTCACTGAGGTAGAAACGGCCACAGGCACCGCATCTTCGCACGATCGCTCCCGCCCGCATAGCGCTGCTATAGCGGGCGGGAGCGCTTGCGCGAATCTACGGCACCTGTGGCCGTTTTCCCGCTTTTCCCATTTGTGATTCCGGATATCTCGCTTCTCCATTTCGGTAAGCGGCCGGCAGTGCCGTAGATGCTAGGAAGAGGCCCTGCGAAGCATACTCACGTATGCGAGCAGGCCGATGACAACGCAGATGCGGCACTGCCGGGCGCTTACCGCTGCTGATAGAGTCTCGCTTGCCCTACCAGCGACTTTGCCCAGAGCGGGGTCCCCACTGCGTGCACATGGGTGTAAAGGGCCAGGACCTTCCCGCGCACCAAGCCGTCGCGTCCGTCCACGATACCCACCCCTCGTTTGACCCTGAGGGCAAGGGCCGCCGTTTCTCCCCTCCACTCCAGGATACGACTGTATCGGAACTCATGGCCGCGAATTTCGGTTCCCAGGGGATAGTAGGGGTTGGCGCCCTCTGATTCAAGAATGGTATAGCCATGGGCCTGCGGTTTTCTCTCCAGACTGAATTTCGCCGGGAAGAACCCCACTAACGGAAACTCCTCGCCGTCAAGGAGCATGCTCTCCCCCATGTAGATCAGCCCGCCGCACTCGGCATAGATGGGCAGGCCGCCCTCGGCCCGTTCCCGGAGGGAGGCGCGAAAGGAGGAATTGGCAGCAAGCTGCCTGGCACTGGTCTCCGGGAAGCCGCCGCCGATATAGAGAGCCGCCACCTCCGGCAGCTCCGAGGCACGCAGGGCACTGATCTCCACCAACTCCGCCCCCTCGTCTGCGAGAGCTTTCAAATTTTCGGCATAATAGAACTGGAAGGCGGCATCCTTGAGGATACCGATGCGCAGGGGTAAAGGCGAAGTCGCCGCCGTCCTGGTGGAAGGACTGGCGGGTGCGGGCAGGGGAATCTTTGCCATCATCCCCAGAATGGAATCCAGGTCGAGATAAGTTTCGGCCATGACGGCAAGAGAGGCCACGGCGCCCTCCGCCTCGGCATGCTCCGGACACGGAGTGACGCCCAGATGCCGCTGGGGGAAGACGTCTTTTTTGAGCCTGGGCAGGGCGCCGAGCACCGGCACCCCGGTAGACTGCTCCACCGCCTCGCGGACGATGCGCTCGTGCCGGGCGCTGCCGATCCGGTTCAAGATCACACCCTTGATCGCTACCCGTGGGTCGAGCTGCTGGCATCCAAGGACCAGGGCTGCCACGGTGCGGGTGGTCTTGGTGCAGTCCACCACGAGCAGTACCGGTAGTCCGAGCCGGATGGCAAGCTCGGCCGTGCTGTAGGAGCCCTTGGCATCCACCCCATCGTATAAACCTCGATTGCCTTCCACGAGCACCACATCGGCACCTCGGCTGTGTCGGGCGAAAGAATCCTCAAGCGCCGCCGGCGGCATGAGGTAGGGATCGAGATTGTAACAGGGATTGACGGCGGCAAGCTGCAGCCAGCCGGCATCGATGTAGTCGGGGCCTTTTTTGAATGGGGCCATCTGGAGGCCGCGCCGCGCCAAGGCGGCAGCGAGCCCCACTGCGACCACGCTTTTCCCGGAGCCGCCGCCCAGACCGGCTACGACCAATCCCCGGGGTGCGCTCTCCGCGCAGTCGGGAGAGCTTTTTTTCTTTTTCGACATCGTCTCTTCTTGTTTGAGGCCTCAGCTTCTATCCAGTCAATGCCGGAGAGGTTCTGTCTGCATACTCCATCCCCAATCCGGGATTGTACCCTTTTTCGCCGATCGGCGCCAATGGAAGGGCCACTCACAGGGGACGCATCTTCACTAGGTTTGCGCCCGCACAGCTTGACGATGGCGAAAAGATCGCGCTTTCAGTCGGGCGGCTCCTTTTTCTCATCCAGTTACTCCGGGAACTTCTCAATGCGGCGCAGATTTTGACGAAGGAAGGCCGATGTGGTATCTTCCTCTCCCTTGTCATTCACCTGATGATGATTATTAATAAATAAATTTCCCGTGGGATTCGTTTTCCCGAGACACACCTCAATTTTCTTCCGAGGGGCAGATATGGCTGAGCAGTTACAAGAAGCGGATTTGGATAAAGT
>JARRJE010000094.1:0-10423 GCA_037379765.1 Deltaproteobacteria bacterium | reverse complement strand
CCCTGGCCTCCGTGTTGGTGATTTTTTTGCCGCCGCCTTCCCGCTTCGGGGGGCGCCCTATGAACGGGGTATCACCGATGATGATCTGCATAGATCTCACCCTTTCTTCCTTTATGATCATTCGTATCGGCAAGCATGGCGATTTTCGTGAATTTCCAATGGAATCTATGATCAGAGCGCCCGGCTGCTCGCAGAAAAGCAGGTGCTGGAGGGTGGAAAGGGAAAGAGGTTCGTGTCCGGTGAACATTTTCCGGTTTGAGTCTTTTCGCCCTCGCCAGGGTTTTCATGTTCAAATCGCGGCCGGGCCATAAGCTTTTGCCTTCATCTCCCGACCCGTGATAGCATCAAGAATGAACAAAAAATATTCAGCCGCTGGCGATCGTGCCGAGCGCTGCAGAACGTGATGCTCTCCAAGTATTACTCTTCGACTACCAGGCAATGCGCCCGTTCCCATCTGATAAGGATCCGATCGGGACAGGTCTTTCCACGATTCGCCGTGCGGCTGGCTGGAGAACACCTGGCTTTCAGCCCATAATGCCTGCTGTCCGGAGCCGATTTGCGCCAGCCGAGAACAATCCACTTTCGAAATTGACCCTATCCCACCATTGCTGATTCGCGAGGAGGAACATCCATGCTCATGACTGCAGAGTGTGCGACGAGCGAAGAGCTGCTCAAGGATTTTCAGCAGTCACGGGCCGGCAATTACAGCCGGTTGATGCGCATGCCCTGCCGGGTCGCCGTGGCCATAGATTTTGCCCGGTCGGTGGCCGATGGTCTGGCCCGCAGACCGCGCCGGCTTGACTGCCGCTTCCTTTACGACCCCAAAGGCAGCGAGCTGTATGAGCGCATCTGCGAGCAGCCGGAATACTATCCCACTCGCATCGAGGCGGCGATTCTGGCCGCCTGCGCCTCCGACATCTGTTGCATCACCGGGCCCGTCACCATCCTGGAGCTGGGCTCGGGCTGCTCGGTCAAAACCGATCATTTGCTGGCCGCTTACACCAAGGCTTACGGCCCCCTGCACTACGTGCCCATCGATGTGAGCGAAAGCGCTTTGCAGCAAGCCGGCCGCGACATCACCAGCCGCTACTCTCAAGTGCGGGTCACCGGCATCAACGGCACTTATGAAGAATCTTTTCACGTTTTCGAGACCGCTTCCCCGGCTTTGATCCTGTTTCTGGGCAGCACGGTAGGCAATTTCGACGAGAAGGAGGCGGATGACTTCTGGCGCTCCATTGCCGGCCACATGACCGCAGGCGATCACTTTCTGATCGGCGTGGACCTGGTCAAAGACCGGGCCGTGCTCGAAGCGGCTTACGACGATGCCGCCGGCGTTACCGCGGCTTTTACCCGCAACCTCTTTGCCCGCATGAATCGGGAGCTGGGCGCCTCCCTCGATCTCGACACCATCAAGCACGTGGCCCGATACCGAACGGATCGCGAACGCATCGAAATCCATGCCCGCTTCACGAAACAGCAACTCATTAATATCGCGCCGCTTGGCGAGTCATTTGCCATTCACAGCGGCGAGGAAATCCTGGTCGAAATCAGCCGGAAGTTTCGCCTGGCAGACCTTCCGGCCTTTTTCGCCCTTTACGGCTTCCAAGTGAGGCAAACCTACACCGATGAACGGAATTGGTTTGCGGTGCTTCTGCTTCAGAAGGTTTGATCACTATGCTCAACGGCAGCTCCCAAACGATTGGACGACAAGAAACCGGAAACGAGGCGCAAGTCAAGGACGGTCTATGCGGGATTTGCCCGGCCGGCTGCTGGGTGCGGGCCGAGATCAAAAATGGCCGCCTGTTGGAGGTCAGGCCGCAGCCGGATCATCCTCTGGGCATGATATGCCCCATAGGCCGCCGTTCACCGGCCATCGTTTACGATCCCCAGCGCCTGCAGTACCCCTTACGCCGCATCGGGCCCAAGGGCGGCTACGAGTTCGAGCGCATCTCCTGGGACGATGCTTACACCATCATGGCCGAACGGCTCCAGGCGATTAAGGAGGAGTCCGGGCCGGAGGCCACGGCCGTCTATACCGGCCGGGGCAGCTTCGACATGGCCCTCTGCGATCTTTTCCAACCCGCGGGGGTTGCGGTCTCCTCCGCTTCGAGCGTGCTCTTCCCCTTCGGCTCTCCCAATTCCCTTGGAGTGGGGGCCCTCTGCTACGTGTCGTTCGCCATGATCGCCCCCCACGTGACCATGGGCGAGATGCTCATCACCATGGATATCGATCTCGAACAGGCGGAGCTGATCGTCATCTGGGGGGCCAACCCGGCCACCGATTCGCCGCCGCTTGCCCACGAGCAGATCCTCCGGGCCCGAGCCCGGGGGGCCGAGGTGATCGCCATCGATCCCCGGCGGGGAAAGACCGTCCGCCAGGCTGAAGCGGAGTGGATTCCCATCCGGCCGGGCTCCGACGGCGCCCTGGCCCTGGGGCTCATCCATGTGCTGCTCGAAGAGGAGCTGTACGACGAAAAATTCGCCCGAGACTGGACCGTGGGCTTTGACGACCTCGCCCGGCTGGTTCAGCACTATCGGCCGGAAACCGTGGCAGAGATCACCACCGTGCCGGCCGAAACGGTGCGGAATCTCGCCCGCCGCATGGCCCGGGCCCGGGGAGCGGCGCCGGTGATGTATTCCGGACTTGAATATTCGGACTCCGGGGTCCAGGCCATCCGGGCGGTGCTCACCCTGTGGGCCCTGGCCGGTCAGCTCGATGTGCCCGGCGGTCTGCTCTTCCGGATGAAGGAAAACATCTTTCCCCAGAGCCGCACCGGTCTCATCACCAATCCAGACCCCAAGAAGGCCTTGGGCCGCGACCGCTTTCCCGTCTACAGTCTATACCGGGGCGAGTCTCACGCCATCGCCCTGCCCCGCTCCGTGCTCGACGGCTATCCTTATAGAATCCGATCGCTTATCATCCAGGGGGGATCGATCATCACCGCCTGGCCTGACCCGGAGCTATGGCGGCGGACCCTCGGGGCCCTTGATTTCCTGGTCACTATCGACCGCTACCACACTGCGGATTCGGCCTATGCCGACCTGGTGCTCCCGGCGGCCACCGGCTACGAGATCACCTCCTTCATGCGCTACGGGCCTCTGTTCAAGATCCGGGAGAAGATGATCGAGCCGGTGGGCGAGGCGAGAAACGACTTCCTCATCATGGCCGGCCTGGCCAAACACCTCGGCTACGGCCATCTTTACCCGCAGAGCGAAGAGGAGGTTCTGCGCCATGCTCTGGCCGGCAGCGGCTTTACTCTCGAAGAGGTGCGTGCGGCGGGTGGGTCGGTGCAGGTCCCCACGGTGATGATGGAGTACAAGAAATGGGAGAAAGGTCGGCTGCGGTCGGACGGCCGGCCCGGATTTGCCACCCCGAGCGGCAGATTCGAGATCGCCTCCTCCATCCTGGCCGAACACGGCTACGATCCCCTGCCGGTTTACACCGAGCCCGCTGAAGGGCCCATAGCAAGCCCGGATACGGCCAGGGATTTCCCCCTGGTGTTCAACTCCGGAGCCCGCACCTCGTATGATTTCCGCAGCCAGCATCACGGGGTGAAACCGCTGGCGGCCCGGCACCCGGAACCGCTGGTCACCATGAATGCGACCGACGCAGCAGCACGGGGGATCGCAAACGGCGATCTGGTGTGGGTGACCTCACCCCGGGGCCAGGTCAGGATGCGCGCCTTCGTCACCGGGAACATCGCCCCTGGCACCATCGACGCCAGCATGGGCGGCGGCGGGCCCCTTGGCCCGGCAGCCTGGCAGGAGGCCAACGTCAATACTCTCACCGACCCGAAGCGCTACGACCCCATCTCCGGGTTCCCCATTTACAAGACCCTGCTTTGCGAGGTGAGCAAAGCCGAGGACGGCGCCGGGGCCCGGCCGAAGAGCCCTGACAGCGGGGAAAAGGAAGCAACTGCCCCCTCTCGGACCACCGTCTCCCGCCCGGAGCGTCGGATTTACCTCGATCATAATGCCACCACCCCGCTTGCCCCGGAGGCGTTGGCGGCCATGTTGCCCTTCTATCAAGAGGAGTGCGGCAACCCCTCGAGTATCCATGGCCTGGGCAGCCGGGCCCGGCGCCCGGTGGAAGCGGCCCGACGCACCCTGGCTCAACTCCTCAACTGTACGGCCCGGAGGCTGATCTTCACCGGCGGCGGCTCGGAAGCTGACAACCTGGCCATCCAGGGTATTGCCCGAGTCCGAAAAAGCCGGGGGCTCCACCTCATCACCAGCGGGATCGAGCATCCGGCGGTGCTCGCCACCTGCCGGGCCTTGGAAAAGGAGGGGTTCGAGACCTCCATTCTGCCGGCCAATGCCGAGGGCCTCGTCGAGCCGGAAACCTTGGCCGCTACCATCCGGCCGGATACCATCCTGGTCTCGGTCATGCTTGCCAACAACGAGACAGGGGCTATCCAGCCCATTAGGGAGCTGGTCCGGATCGCCCACCGCCAAGGGGCGCTCTTTCATACCGACGCAGTGCAGGCTCTGGGCAAGATCGGGATCGATGTGGAGGAGCTCGGCATCGACCTGCTTTCGGTTTCCGCCCACAAGATCCACGGGCCCAAGGGGGTTGGCGCGTTATATGTGCGCAGGGGAATCGAGCTCGAGCCGCTGGTATACGGCGGCGGCCAGGAATGGGGACTGCGGTCCGGCACTGAAAACGTAGCCGGCATCGTCGGCTTCGGCGCCGCCTGCGAACTGGCCCATCGTCGTCTTGCAGGCGGCGAGGGAGCGAGGCTGGCCGCCTTGAGGGACCGACTGGCTGCGGGCATCGGCGAAATCATTCCCGGAGCCCGAGTGAACGGCCGCTCCGCCATGAGGCTTCCCAACACCCTCAACCTGGTCCTGCCCGGAATCCGGGGCGAATCCCTGGTCCTTCTCTTGGACCGGCAGGGAATTTTTTTCTCCTCGGGCTCGGCTTGCAAATCAGGCAACCCTGAGCCCTCGCCCGCCTTGCTCGCCATGGGCCTGAGCCGGGAGGAAGCCCACTGTTCGGTTCGTTTCTCACTGGGACCGGCCAATACGGAAGAAGAGATCGAATATGTCCTCGCTGCCCTGGCCGCAGCCCTTGCCGAATCCCGCCGCGCCATCCGATTTGTAAGCTGCAGATAACATCGAGTTTTAAGGGCCAAGGGTCAAGGGTCAAGGCTCAAGGTTAAAGAGCAAAAGAGAAAAAGGGCAAAAGAAAAAAATTCAAAAACGTCTCTTAAAACTTAAATCTTTCATTTTTGGAGGTGTCATATGGCCAAGATTGCAGCGATTCTCACGGACATGTTCGAGGATGTGGAGTACACCGAACCGGTGAGCGCCTTCCGGGAACAAGGCCATGAGGTGGTCAACATCGGTATCCGGGCCGGGGCCACGGTCAAAGGCAAGAGCGAAGGAACCCCGGTCCATATCGACAGGGACGTGGAGGAGGTCACCATCGACGAGTTCGACGCCCTGTTCATCCCGGGTGGCTATTCGCCCGACAAGCTGCGGATCGACGAGGTGGCGGTTGACTTCGCCAAGGAATTCCTGGAAAGCGGCAAACCGGTGTTTTCCATCTGCCATGGGCCCCAGCTGCTTATCACCGGCAATGCACTCCAGGGCCGCAAGCTGACCGGGTACAAATCGATCATCCAGGATATCAAGAATGCCGGCGCCGAATTCCAGGACCGAGAAGTGGTGGAGGACGGCAACCTGATCAGCAGCCGCGATCCTCACGACATTCCAGCTTTCATTAACGCCTGTCTTCGGAAACTGGAGCGGCTGAAAGTGCCCGCCTGAACCAGAGAAGGCCCACATGCCCGCAAGACAAACCAGACGCCGGTTTCTCCAACAGATGTTCGGGCTCGGCGCCGCCGCCCTGCCGTGGCCCCAGGCGGCAGGAGCAAGGGAGTCGGCCATCCCCCGACGCCGCCTGGGCCGAACGAATGAGATGGTGTCCATGCTCGGCCTGGGTGGCTGGCATATGGGCAGCATCAACGATGACCGACAAGCCATCGGTCTGGTCCGGGAGGCAGTGGACCTGGGCGTCACTTTTATGGACAACGCCTGGGGTTACCACCAGGGGCGATCCGAGGAGTTGATGGGCAGGGCCCTGACCGGCGGCCGGCGCCAGAAGGTCTTCCTGATGACCAAGCACCACGGTCGGGATAAAAAGACGTCCATGCGCCACCTTGAAGACAGCCTGCGCCGGCTCGGAACCGATGTCATCGACCTCTGGCAGTTCCACGAGGTGATCTATCGGGACGATCCGGACCGCATTTTGGGGCCGAATGGCGGCATCGAGGCGGCGGAGCTGGCGAAGCAACAGGGCAAAGTGAGGTTCATCGGCTTCACCGGCCACAAGGACCCGGCTGTCTTTTTGCGCATGCTGTCCAACGATTACCCATGGGATGCGGTCCAGATGCCGGTCAACGTGCTCGATGCCCATTTCAGAAGCTTCCAACAGCGGATCCTGCCCTTGCTAATCAAACGAGACATCGGGGCCATCGCTATGAAATCGCTGGCCAGCGGTCACCTGCTGCGCACCGGGACGGTCACTCCTGCCGAGGCTCTGACCTATACCTGGAGCCAGCCGGTTACGACCCTGGTCTCGGGCATGCCGTCCAGCCGGATTCTCCATACCAATGCCCGGCTGGCTGCCCACTTCCGCCCGCTCTCTCGGGAAGAGCAGGGGCGGCTGCTCGCTCGGACAGAGAAGATCGCTCGCACCGGCGAATATGAACCGTTCAAGACCACCACCGGCTTTGACAGCTCGGTAGGCCGCCGCCAGCACGGAAATGAAATAATCCGTCTCAAACCGCGGGCGCCTCTCTGAGTCGATATTTTATGCGAAGGGCACAAAGGCACGCAACGTGCGATTCCTGGCCGCTTCCGAAAAGATGGAGAAAAAACAATGGGAGGAGAATACGACCTGATCGTCATTGGCACCGGCACCGGCGGCTACCTTTCGGCCCATGGATGCCGCCGGGCCGGCTGGCAGGTGGCAATCATCGATGAAAGGCCGTATGGCGGCACCTGCGCCCTGCGCGGGTGCGACCCCAAAAAGGTCCTCACCGGCGCGGCCGAGGTCGTAGACCGCAGCCGGGGGCTGGCCGGCAGCGGCCTGGCGGGCGGAGTCTTTATCGACTGGCCGGCCCTGATTCGCTATCCCGACCGCCTGGAGGTGAATGGAGAAACCTTGCGGGGACGCCATTTCGTGATCGCCACCGGCGCCGCCTCTGCGGATCTGGGCATCGAGGGCCAGGAGCACGTAATCACCAGCGAACAGTTCCTGGATGCCAAGGAGCTGCCTTCTTCGGTACTTTTCATCGGCGGCGGCTTCATCTCTTTTGAATTCGCCTGGGCATCGGCGGCTGCGGGCGCCGGGGCGACCATCCTTCACCTGGACGACCGGCCCCTTG
The DNA here is from genome assembly GCA_037379765.1 of Deltaproteobacteria bacterium. Lineage (GTDB taxonomy): Bacteria > Desulfobacterota > Desulfobulbia > Desulfobulbales > UBA5123 > JAJYKH01. The sequence goes on along the minus strand of JARRJE010000094.1, from coordinate 3,029 downwards.
CCCGGTTCGATCAGGGCCTGGTGGCCATGCTGGTTGCCGGCGCCGCCGAGCGGGACATCGACATCCGCCTCGAGATGCCGGTCCGGGCGGTGGAGCTGCAGGGCGACCGGCTGCTGGTCCGGGCTGGAGAAAAAGGCGAGCACGAATTTGCGGCCGACCTGGTGGTGCACGGGGGCGGCCGGGTCCCAAAAATCGCCGATCTCAATCTGGAAGCAGCCGGTATCCGTTACGGAAAAAACGGGGTCCTGGTGAACGAGTACCTGCAGAGCATCTCCCATCCGGCCGTTTACGCGGCAGGCGACGCAGCGGCAGTAGGCCCCATGCTGACCCCGGTGGCCGCCATGCACGGCCGGCTGGCGGCCAAAAACCTGCTGGAAGGCAATGTCGTCAAGGCAGACCACTCGGTGATTCCCAGCGTCGTCTTCACCCACCCGCCGCTGGCCAAGGTGGGGTTGCTGCAGGAAGAGGCCGAACGGCAGGGATTGGACTTCGAGATCCATGCCGGCGACGCCTCTTCCTGGTATTCCGCAAGGAGAATCGGCCTCAGGAAGGCCGGCTACAAAATGCTGATCGAAAAGGAAAGCCGGCGGATTCTCGGGGCGCACCTGCTGATGCCTGCCGCCGGCGAGACGATCAATGTCCTTGCCCTGGCCATGCGCACCGGAGTCACCGCCGCCGAGCTCAAAAAGACGGTCTGGTCCTATCCCTCTTCGGTGTCCGACCTCGACTACATGCTTTAGATGTGTAAGGGATCACAGGCACCGCATCTTCATGCAAGCACTCCAGCCCGCATAGCGCTGCTATAGCGGGCTGGAGCGCTTGCGCGAATTGTTGCTCCGCAACCAGCACCAAATTCAGGCGGGCGGGAATGCCGAAGCAACAACTTACGAACCGTGGCCCGGCGGCATCGCAGTTTTTGCGATGCCGTCTAATCTGCTGCACCTGAAATCCCTTACTGGCCGGGGGATTGGATAGATGTAGACATGCCTGTTAACTAGTTACAAATAGATGGCGCGAACAATATTGATCACCCGACATGGAAACCGGGAGGATTTCGTGGATGCATCCTGGCCGGACCGCGCCGCACGGCCCGACGACCCAGATCTTTCGCCGGACGGGCGGCGCCAGGCGGGCGAGCTGGCAGACCGGCTGGCCGGGGAGCCCATCGATCACCTGTTCAGCTCGCCTTACCTGCGGGCCATTCATACCGCCCAGCTCTGCGCAGCGGGCAAAAACCTGCCTATCAAAATCGAAGACGGGCTTGGCGAATTCCTTGAGCCGGCCAAATTCACGGCCCAGCCGGTGCTTCTCTCCCGAAAGGAGCTGGCCCGCCGCTTCTCGATCGACCCGAGCTACCGGTCCATCTACGAGCCGGAGTTTCCCGAGAGCAAGCCCGTGTTGCTCGCCCGTTGCCGGACTGTCATCGAAACCATTCTTGCCCGGACCAGCGGCAACCTGTTGCTGGTCGGCCATGGCGCCTCCTGCAAGGCGCTGATCTATACGCTTCTCGGCCGACAACTCAAACTGAAAGTGCCTCTCTGCTCCCTCACCCAACTGGTGGAGGAAAACGGCGCCTGGCACCTGCGGCTCAACGGCGACACCTCCTTTCTGAGCGGAGGGGCTGTCTATGGCGAAAGGTTCTGAAAATGGAATCAAGCGACCACAGTCACCCCATCTTTGCACGATCGCTCCAGCCCGCATAGCGCTGCTATAGCGGGCTTGAGCGAAAGGGAGTTTGCATTGTCTGAGCCCCTGCAGGGGCGAGTTTGCAAACTCCCGGCAGCTTCGAGGACGCGCAGGGAACCCGCCGGAGGCGGGCAAGTGACACGGGCGCCCTTTCTTTTGGTTCGTTTTCTTTGGGCGAGCAAAGAAAATGAACCGGTGGGACGCCCAGGAAAGAAGGTGTTACCGATGTCTCTTTACCAAATTTTACCTGTGTCTATGGCTACGCCAGGCAAGAGATTTCTTAACATTTCTGGAGAAGAGCCGCATGCGCTGAAAAGCCGGCACCGAAGGCGAGCATCAGGCAGAGGTCGCCGGTTTTGACTTCGCCTTGGGCAATGGCGTCGAGCACGAAAAGAACGGTCGGCGAAGAGAGGTTTCCGTACTTGGCCAGCACGGCCCGGGCCGGACGAATCTGCTCTTCGGAAAGCTCAAGCCGGTCGGCCAGGACGTCGATGATCCTGGCGCCGCCCGTATGGAGCGCCCAATGACGGATGTCGGCCGAAGAGTATCCCAGTTCCTGCAGGAATTCTCGTACCAGTGGAGGTATCGTCTCTCCGATGAGGGCTGGCAGCTCCGGGGAAAGCTGATTGGTGAGTCGGCCGCCGCGATGAACATAGCGAATCGCCTCTCGCAACCGGGGTAGCTGCAGGCTTGCGGAACCGAGCAGTTGCCAACCGGCCGGCCGGCTGCCTACTATGGCAGCCGCCGCACCGTCACCAAAAAGGGCATTCGACAGCAACAGTCCCGGATCGTCTCCCATCTCGAAGGTGGCGCTGCAGATCTCGACCGCGACGCTCACCACCGGTCCCCCGTCGACCCTGGCCAGGGATTCGGCACTCTGCAGATTGGGCAGGGCGCCGCCGCAGCCGCTCCCCACCAGATCGAAGGCGCGCACCTCTGCGTTCAATTCCAACTTCTCCATGAGATAGGAAGTCAGCCCAGGACAGAGATAGCCGGTGCAGGTATTGACCACCAGGGCGGTGACATCCTGCCTGGAAGTTCCGGCTGCCGCCAGGGCCCGTTCGGTGGCCTGCCCGGCCAGAGCCACCGCGGCCTCGGTGAAGCGCTCGATGCGCTGGTCCGGGGTTTCATCAAGGAGAATCTTTGGGGCAGTAAAAGCAAAATGGCGCTTGTGGATACTTCGGTTCCCGAAAAGCCGCTTCAGGTAAACCCGGTGCCTGGGGCTGAGACCGGCTCCATAATTCTCCTGCAGAAAGGAGAAGGCCTCCTCCTGGCTCAGCGAGCACCCCGGCACGGCCAGCGCTGGGGCAGAGAGATAAACGGGAGAACGAGATCTTCTCATC
>JARRJE010000093.1:0-9471 GCA_037379765.1 Deltaproteobacteria bacterium | reverse complement strand
GGAACTTAAGGGTGACGCGTTCGCCGGCTTTCAGGCCGAAGTAGCTTAGAACCCGATCGTCGCGGACGTCCTGGTAATCGAGCGATGGCGGCGTGTCCCCCTGCCGAGTGTACTGGGCGTGGTGGATTTCCCAACCGGAGGGGACGGCGAAATTCAGTGCCAGGTTGGCCATGTCCCGCTCGGTGCGGTTCAATATCTCGATCTCCGCAACGAAATTGGTGCCCTGTGCCAAATGGCCGATCTCGACCTCATTGCCATCGAGATCGGTGAAGTGCACCTGCAGGCCAATGCCCCTGGAGGATGCCTCCTCGCTTCCGGCCTTGGGAATCCCTCTGGTGGTGATACTGGCGTATAAGGTGCGGTCCGAAGAATTTTCCAGGATGACGTCGTTGCCGTGATCCGGGAATCTCTTCAGTACCGCCTGGTAGACTGGCGCTGCCGATTCGATATGCGTCGGGGCTTGGTGCCCGACGATCTGTTCGAAAGCGAAGGCCTTGTCGGAAGCGTCGCCGGCAAAGCGGGCCATGGCCAGCAGCGCCTGCCACCGACTGGGTGCTATACCAGCGGTCAGCGGTCAGCTCGGTAGAAATGGCCGCGACGAGATCCTGCGCCCGGTCGAGCCGGCCCAAGGTCGCAAGGCCGTTAAGAAGGATGGCCTGATCGCGCAGGCGCGAGGCGAATGTCGGGTCGTCCATATTGAAGTGATCGGCAACCTGCATCCCCTCCCCGCGGACCAGAGCATCCGCGGCGCTGATCTGCCCGGCAAGCCTGTAGGCTGAAGCCAGCAGCCAGCGGGATGGGGAGGTCAGGTTATCCTGTTCGCGCAGCCGGTTCATGGCCCCCAGTTCGGGCTCATTGGCCAGCGCCAGGGTATAAAGCCGGTAAGCCTGGTTCAGGGCTGACCCAGAGGTACCCGTGAGCCAGCTGCGGGCGGTGCGATGCTGGGAATCCAGCCAGGCGCTCATCATGGTAGGCGGCACCTCGAAGCCAAGCCTCCGGGCTTCGACCAGGAAGTGGCCGGCGTAGCTGGTGGCCCAAGGTTGCCGTCTGCCTCCCGGCCAGTACTGGAACGAACCGTCGCTGGCCTGGAACTGACGCAACCGGTCAATGGCGGCATTGACGTGGGCCTCAGCATCCTCCTTCTGCTTGGAACCGAGCTGGACGAGGGTGCCCAGATAGAGCTGCGGGAAGGCCGAGGAGGTGAGCTGTTCGACACAACCGTAAGGGTAGGTCAGCAAATAGTTCAGACGCCTGTCGAGGTTCAGGGGGGGCACCGAGGAAACCTCAATCGCAACCGTGTTGCTGCCGGCGAGCCCGTGCGGCACCACATGGGCGCTCCAACGCTCATGGGCCTTCAGGGTGTGGAACTGCTGGACCGAGGATGGGGCGTTGGGGTTCCGGATCATGATATGGACTTCACTGCCGGTCGATTCACTGCTTCCCTTGGCGGTAAAGCGAAGCCTCGCCTGGCCGGGGCGCGACCGAGTCTTCAGCCGCAGCATGGCCATCTGTTCGCCCGGCCCCTTGAAGGTCACCTTTGCCTTATCAGAACCGATGACCTCGAAATGATCATCGGCCATGACTTTCACCGATGCCTCCTTGACCTTGGCAGCAGTTGCAAACAGCGAAATGGGCACGGAGAACACCTCGTCCGGCCCCAGCACGCGGGGAAGCGTCGCCAACATGCCCAGCGGCTCCCGGACGAGGACGGACTTGTCCGCCTGGCCGTAAGCGCCGCGTTCCCCGGCGGCCACCATGATCCTCACCGCCCCCATGTACTGGGGAAGCTCGATCTCGTGCTTGGCCTTGGCCCCGGCCTTCAGATGGAAGGCGCCAAGAAACTTGACCACGGGCGGGAAGCGGCGTCTGCTCTTTTTCCCTTTCAGGTCGCCGGCCTCATCGCTGCCGCCCAGGGCCAGTAGTCGCTCAAGCTCGCCGCCGTAAGCACCGACCACCTCGTCGAACAGATCCCATGTTTTGACACCGAGGGATTCCCGGCGATAGAAGACATCGTGGAGTCTCGGGGTCTGGAAGCCGGTGAGACCCAGGAGCCCCTCGTCGACAACAGCAACCGTATAGGTCATGGGTCGCCCCTGCTTCTCGCTGACCGTAAATGAAACCTTCTGGCGGGGGCGCCACTCATCGGCCGCCTCGATGACCGGTTCCAGCACCGTTTTGGCATTATGGACGATGATCGGGACAATCCCCCAGAGCCGTATCGGCCGGTCATTCTTTTTGTTCCTGTGCGGCTGCAGCAGGGCCACGCTCACATAAACGTTCGGGCTCATCTCGGCAGTGACCGGAAGCTCGAATTTCGTCCGCCCCTGGCCGATTTTCAGCCAGCGCTGGTCGATGATTCTGGAGCCGCCCTCCACCGTCAACAGGGCACGCCCTTGCGATGCCTCGGGCAGCTCGACGATGGCCGTTTCGCCCACATTGTAGCTGCTCTTGTCAGTGGCCAGGGTCAGCATCGAAGCACTGCTGCCGCCCTCCTGGGGACGGCCGGCCCAGCCCGGCCAGTCGATATACAGGGTCTTGCCGCTGCAGTGCCCTGAATCCTGGTCACAGGCCCGGATCAGGTAACGGCCCCAGGCAGGGTACTTGACCTCGAAGTCCCAGGTGCCTTGTCCCTTCTTCACCTCAACCAGAGAATTCTTGATGGCGCTTGTCTGGCTGGCGCTGGCATACTTGGCCAGCGATTCGCCCGACTTGTCCCACCACCATTTCCAATCGATCTTGTAAAGGGTCACCTGAACGTGTTTCGCATCCACCGGGTTGCCGTCGGCATCCACCGCGGCCAGCTGCACGGTGTGTTTGGTATCCGTCAGCAGCATATTCCTGGCTGCATCGCCCTGGGGCAGTTTGATACCGATATACCGGTCATAGGCGTTAAGCGGGGCGCTCGTCTGGCTGATGCTGAAGGCACCGCTGCCCTCGAAAACCCGCATGGTGAAGTCGGATGCAAGTTTACCCGGCGGCGGGCTGGCCGGAGCAAGCGTGGAGGTGAAATCGGCATAACCGTCTACATCCAGCTTTCCTTCGAACAGGGTCTGCGGCGATCCGTGAAACTCCCTGGTAGGATCATCGAAGGTGAAATCCGCGTACCGGGTGAACGACGTCGGCACGGACCGCAGCCGGGCCTTTACATCCGCCTTGAGGCCGGAAGCCTTGGCGCCATGCAACCACTGCCCGAACAGCCGCCCCTTGATGGGTGACCGGGCTTTCAGCGGCTTGTCGCCAAGATCGAGCTCGACCTTCAGGCGATTGGGCACCACCGTCTCGATCTTGATGGTCTTGGTAAAGGTCGCGCCGCCGAGAATCGCCTTTGCCGTCCAGTTGCCGGTGGGGGCGTCTTCCGCCGTCTTGAGGATGAACGGATAGAAATCGCCCACCGGCTTGCTGTTGGAGAGCGACTGGGTCAGCTGGCCTTTCGGGTTGTAAAGCTCCATGCTCACCGGATGGTTGGCCGGGATCGCATCATCGAGATCCTGGAGAACAAAAGTCAGATGGATATCATCGCCGGGGCGCCATACTCCGCGTTCACCATAAATCGTTCCCTTGATCCCGTGGCTGACCTTTTCGCCGCCGACATCGAAGTGGCTGGTCGACAGGGCGCTGCCATCATTCAGCTTCAGATAGCCCGTTTGCCCATCTTTTTTCGCCAGAAGATAGAAGGGAGCGGCCTTGAGCGCCACCGAGGCGAAGCCATCCTTGCCCGTCGTCACGCGCTCCATAATCTGATTCTGGAAATTACGGATCTCCAGTTTCGCACCGGCCAGGGGGGTGGCCGTTCTCAGGTCCGTGGCAACGATGCTCAGCTTCTGGTGTTGGTCCCGCTTGGCGATGAGTCCGATATTGGAAACAAGAAAATTGCGCGCCGTGCGAGTCTCTTCCTCGTAACGGTAATAGCCGTTCCGGCACGGGTCATGCCGATGTCGCCAGTCTTGGGAGGTCGAGGTGTTGTAAGTTTCGGCGAAGTCCCAGCCGCTCGACTCCTTCTGCTCGTTACTGTCCATGCTCTTGGGTTGTGCCGGGTTGGCCGGCGGCGTGTCCTTTTCCTTGCACTCGTAAATCGAGTTATCCAGGTTGATCGACAGCGACAGACGGATGATGCCCCCCGGGTGCGAGCGCATGAGCTCCTCGATATCGATGGCAAATCTCTGCCACTCATTCGGCTGCACCTCGCCGAGCTGGACGGTCTTGCCCCACAGATAGCGGCCGACTGTGCCGAGGGAGGTCTCGCCGTTCAGGTTGTTCGACTGGAGGAACTGGCCGATATTGCCTGGGAATATCTGGAATGCAGCCACCTGGACCGAATCGACGTTGACGGCTTCGAACGGAATGCTCAGGTGGGCGTCATCAGGAAGAATGACCCCGCTTCCGACGAAGCGGACCTGCGGCTTCGGACGGCCGAAAGTGACCTTGCGGGACTGGCCCTGTTCAAGGCGTTTGCCATGTGTATTCCGGATCCCCTTGCTGACATTGACCGTGATTTCCCCTTCAGGGACGGATTGCGGAAAGATCTTGACGATATTTCCATCGACCGTGGTGGAGTAAGAAGCTTTGTCGAGATTGATGAGGCCGTTGAGATCCTGTTCAGGATCAAGCGGATCGGAGAACGTTACCTGGATATAATTGCGTTTCCCCTGGATGACTTGGATTTTACTGATACCAAAGCTGTTCAGGGAGGGAATCATGATTTTCCGTCCTCCCCGGTTCTCCACGCCGATGGCCTTGCCGTCCCAGGTGACCTCGAGGGAGGCTGGATTGGCCTGACGGGCCAGATCGTTCAAAAAGAAACGATGATGCCGCCCATCGCTAGCGTGTTCCCAGGCGATGGTGACCGGTTGCCCGAGATAGCTGGCGGTGAGCACCTTCTCGACCTGTGCGTTCTCTTCAACGTCGGCAGTGGTCAGGGTGCCGCCGAGTGACACGGTCTGTGTCTGGCTGACGGAGGAATGCGGTTCGTCGATCTCGGTCTCGAAGGCCTGTTTCCAGATGTCAAATCCGAAAGTGAAACTCTTCTGTCCTTTCGGGATGCCTGCAAGCCCGTCCGTATCGATGCTCACTTCATATTTCGCCCCGGAGGCAAAAAGGGCGGAAGGTGTGAACACGATTTCCCGAATGCTGGAGAAGCGCGCCGAACCTGGGAATTCCGGCGTGATGTGGAAAATCGCATCGGCACTTTGTCCCACCTTTGCCTCATCGATGACTGGAGATGTGAAGCGGACGTAGACCTCACTCTTTCGCGAAATTTCGCCGCTGGTGTGACTGCTGACGATGACCGCCTCCTCCGAATCCGCCGGGGAGTTCTGTGATGTCTGGGGAGCCTCGCTTTTTTGGCATGCGCTCAGAAAGAAGACGAGTGTCACGGCTGCGGCCGTCAAGATTCGGCGCCAGACGAGATGATTCAACATGGCTTTCACCTTTTGCGAAAATTGGAGGCATGCCGCATCATGGACGCAGCGGCAGCATCGGGCGGCCTGCAGTCGGTGATTGCCCCGGAGTAACGCAGAGAATGGTTTGTGCAAAATCGTTGGCGTACCCTGAAGGGGTTGTCATGGTCAAAGCGAATAGCAGTGGCCGAACGCGGACCTCGATGTCTACCAGGACATTGAGGGTGTATATGAAGATGCCGGATGGGATGATCTGCTTGTCGAGGTGGACCGGAATGAATTTGCCACGGGAGGAGGATAGGTATTTCTTGTAGAGTGCCAATTAAATTCCTTTGGCAGAGGCTAAGCAGTCATCGAACGGATCTCCCCAGACAACTTACCGAATTCTGAGATTTTTTCAAAGAATTTAAGTTGCTTTGGCCCAACAGCTGAACTCAGAATGCAGCGGCGCAATACAGCCACAGACATTTCTAGGAAAGGAGGAAGAGAAATGATCCTGGGAGGGGATTGCGGAAAGAGTCTACTGCCTCACCATTCCAGGCGCAGATCGTTGTCCAGAGCGCTGACCCGGCCAATAGTGACCTTCACCTCTTCGCCGGGCTGCATCCGCACCGCCTGGCTTGGGGGAAGGTCGCTTTCCAGAAGGAAATCGGAGAGCAGAACCTGTACCCGCTTTGGGCCCCGGGCGAGGATCAGGGCATTGAACCGCTCCTTCCGGTGCTGCTCCAGATACTTGAGGACCCAGTAGCGCTGCCGCAGCTGCCGTACCTGGTTGACTCGTCCTTGGGTCGAGACGATGATTCCGGCCAGCTCTTGCAGCTCGCTCTGGGTAAAACGCGCTCCCCGGCCAAGCAGAAGATGCTTGATCTGATGCTGCATCACCAGGTCGAGCAGCCGGCGTATGGGGGAGGTGACTGTTGTGTACTCCGTCACCCCAACCCCGCTGTGAGGCCGCGGCGCGGTCTCCAACTTGCCGGGAGCCAGATTGCGCCGCTGCAAAAAATTCACCAAAAGATCCTTCTCCGGCGGTCCGATCATCCGTTTACGGGGCGGCTCCTGACTGCGAAAGAGCCCGGGAACCTGCCGGTTTGCCACGAACAGCTGCTGGCTCAAGGCGGCAAGGGTCTGCAGTTCCCGATCTTTGGCGAGCATCTGTTCCACTTGAGGATAGCTCAGCTGGCGCTTGACCCTAACCACGCTTTGCACCAAGTCGAAGTCAAGCACCTCCCCGGCCGGAGAAAGCAGGACGAGGAAACTCATGGCCGCCCGCGGCCGGCCGGCGATCAGACTGCAAACGCCTTCGGAAACGGCAGGCGGCAACATGGGAATCTGCCGGTCCGGCAGGTAGATAGAGGTAGTCCTTCTCACCGCTTCTTCATAAAGGGGAGCGCCGGGATGCACGTAATGAGCGACATCCGAGATGTGGATGCCGACCAGAAAATTGTCGCCCTGGCGCTCGAGATGAAGAGCGTCATCATAGTCCCGGGTGGTCTCGCCATCGATGGTGAGGAGATCCAGATGGCGCAGGTCGTGCCGGCGGGCGGCGATCAGTTCCTCGGTTGGGGGTTCGGAAATTGATTCAGCTTGGGCAAGCGCCTCGGCGGTGAACTCCGTGGGCAGCTCCTGCCGGAGCAAGGGGATGTTTTCATCCTGCTCCCATTCCCCTGCCCGTACCAACAGGTGGAAGGGATCGTGCGGCCGGGTGAGATGGGCCCGCTTCAGGAGCTCTCGGGCCATTTCGCTTCCTGGGGCATCCTTGCCGAAGAGATAGTAGTCGCGCACCAAGCGCAGGCATTCGGCGCGTTCCGGCCATTCCTCGGGCGCCTGCCCTTGCCCGAGCTGGGCCAGCCCTCGGGCGCCGGAAGTGAGCAGCGCCTCCTCCTGTCTTTCTTTCTCCCGCCGCTGCAGCAACTGCTCCACGACCTGCGGCGGATGGGTCATAACCTGCCCCTCCTTGTACTTGAAATAGAGCTTGTCTTCGAAGACACAACGGAGCAGGGCTGCCTCTTGGTCGTCGCTTGCGTCGTTGCCGAAGGAAAGCTCTGCCAGAAAGGAAGGTGTGAAAGACGTTTGGGCAGACTCCTGGGCCAGCTCCCAGATCCCTGGCAAATCGACCTCGGCCATCAGCGCTTGCCGCCGGGTGCCTGTCTCCCGAAGCAGCTTGCTCAGCTCCTCTCGGGAGCCCTCCAGGGAATACCCGGTCGAGGAGCCATGGACCAAGCGGGAAGGTGGCAGATTAACCTCCCGGCCGTGTTGAGCGAAGACCCGCAGCCGTTTGTTCTGATCCTCCAGCACGAGCGCGCAGATGAATTTTCCTTGCTCGATATACTCGATCAACTTTCCCTGAAGGCCCATGTGCGATTCCGTGGTAAGCAGTCATCCGTCAACAACACCGTTGACGAAAAAATCATTATAAGAAGGACGTGGGCACCGGGCCAAGGGATCCCTTCCTTAGCCGCAGTGTTGCATATCACCCCGACCAAGGGGGAGAAAGAGGCATCACCGCCCATGGCAGGTAATCCGGTAAGGGGTAACAGGAATGCAGCCGCTTGTCACCCCTTAAGGTGTCGGCAGCTCGAAAAAGGATTATAATAGGAAATTCCGGAGGCGGGACCATGCCTGCCTCGCGCTTCGACAATGGAGGGGCAAAGGTTATGGGACAATCGGAAACGGTGAAATCGGGCTTCGTAGCCCTGGTGGGTCCACCCAATGTGGGTAAATCGACCCTGCTCAACACGCTGCTCGGCCAGAAGATCTCCATCGTTTCCGCCAAGCCCCAGACCACCAGGAACCGCATCCTGGGCATCCTCAACGGGCCCGATCACCAAGTCATCTTTCTGGACACTCCCGGCCTTCACCGACCCCACCGCCCCCTCAACGCCGAAATGGTGCGAATCGCACTGGAAACCTTGGCCGAGGTCGAGGTGATCCTGTTCATGGTCGATGCCACCCTGCCCCTGCCCGAAAAAGGAAAACCCCCTACCCGGTACCTCGAGAACATCTCGAAACCAGCGATTCTTCTGCTCAACAAGATCGACCTGCTGCCTAAGGAAAAAATTCTGCCGCTGCTTGCCGCCTATGAGAAAATGTCTCCCTTCACCGCCATTATTCCCATTTCGGCCCTCACCCGGGACGGAGTAGACCGGTTGCTCACCGAGGTGCTCACCTGTCTTCCGCAGGGCCCCCGGCTCTATCCGGAGGACATTCCCACCGATGCCACCGAGCGATTCATCGTGGCGGAGATCATCCGGGAGAAGGTTTTTCTGTTGACCGGCCAGGAAGTGCCTTACTCCACCGCCGTGGCGGTGGACAGCTTCAAGGAAGACCCGGCGAGGAGGCTGGTGACCATCCATGCCACCATTTTTCTCGAGAAGTCTTCCCAGAAAGGGATCGTCATCGGCAAGCAAGGCGCCAAGCTCAAGGCCATCGGTCAGCAGGCGCGGCAGGAAATCGAGGAACTGCTGGCGCAGCGGGTGAACCTCAGATTATGGGTGAAGGTGAAAAAGAACTGGACCAAAGATGCCCGCTTTTTGCGGGAGCTGGGGTTTTAACGGGTAAGCGACCAGAGGCGGGAAAAGGTGAAGGGGGAAACCCGAACTTTAAGCGTCATGGCTTTTAAGTCTACTAAATGGTGACATCGAGTTCGAACCGGACTCCGACTCTTCTCCCGTGTGCCGGCGATGCTCCGGCTCAGATTCCCTCTCCTCTTCCTTGACCGACTCCTAGTCAGCGAGTTGCTCGGGCGCACTCACCTTTTTTTAATATCGTTGCGGGGGTAGACTTGGTTGTGGGATAATTTCGCTTTTATAGGGACGCTTGAAGAAGCCGCTGAAAAAGGATATAAACAGCTGCGCATTCGAAATGTGCCAATAGATAATCATCTCGCAGGAGGCGTAAGGATCTCTGAATCCTCCTTCTTCGGTAGTTTTCAAAAGTCATCAAGGAGCAACCATGTCTGAAGTCAGGGTCCGTTTCCCACCCAGCCCAACCGGCTACCTGCATATCGGAGGCGCCCGCACCGCCATTTACAATTGGCTTTTCGCCCGCAAACATCAGGGCAAGCTCGTTTTGCGCA
>JARRJE010000092.1:0-7283 GCA_037379765.1 Deltaproteobacteria bacterium | reverse complement strand
GTCAACTTGGCGTTCTTGCGGCCGGAGGGGAGCTGCAGGACCACCAGCCGGACTTGGTGGGGAAAATCATGGAGCAGACGATGCACGACCGGACCGGCCGCGATGCAGTGGGGTCAGGTGTAGTCATGGAACTCGACGATGGTAACCGGCGCCTCGGCCGGCCCTGCACTCGGCCCATCGACCGCAGGGACATCGTGGCGCTTCTCGGCCGCCTGCAAAGGTACAGCGATGGTCAGGAGCAGAAACAGTAGGAGCAAAATGTTGCGGCGGGGCATGGCAAGTCCTCCGGTCTCGAGTGGCTAGGGTTGAGCGTAAAGCGGCGGCCCGCCGGCAAAACCGGACCGAACCGCCGTTCATTGTTCTATTTTCCGTCAGACCGGACACCGGTGTCAAGTCGACCGGAACACAACCGGATTGTCCCTCTCACCGGGGAATTCTACCCCAGGTAACTCAGAGGTTTTTTTGCCTTTTCCTCTGTGCTCTCTGTGCTCTGTGGTGGAAAAATAAGACTGAAATCTTACCAAAAATCAAAGTTTCAACCACAGAGGTCACAGAGTTTTTGCTTTTTCTCTCTCATGATCTCTGTGGAGACGAGCGGCTCACCCCTTTACTTTGCAATCGGGGGAGGCGCAGAAACCGAAATCCAATTAGCTCTGGGCCGCCGGGTTTTTGCTGTAGCCGGTGGAGACGATGGCCTTGATACCCGAGTCGATCTTGCGCAACTCGGTCACGGTTTCTACGCCGCCCATGCCCTCCGGGATCGCCAGATCGAGGATCACCGCCGCAAAGGGCTGCCCCTGCCGCCGGGCCTCCTCGTAAAGAAGCAGGGCCTCTTTGCCGTCTCTGGCCATCACTGCCTCGTAACCCAGGAACGTGAGCAACTCGGCTGTCACCTCCCTGACGCTTACCTCGTCGTCCATTAGCAGAATGCGGCCCTGGCCGGCCTCGATGGCAGCCGGCTCCTCTGCGGCCCTTTCAGGAGGAATTTTCTCGCCGGCGGGCAGCAGGATCTCGAACAGGGCGCCCTGCCCCGAGGTGGAAGCCACGTTCAGCCGGCCGCCGTGGCGCTCGATGATGGAGCGGGAGACCGCCAACCCCAGCCCGCTGCTCTCGCTCTTGGTGGTGAAGTAGGGATCGAAGATCTTCTCCAGGTTCTCCGGGGCGATCCCCGTCCCCTGGTCGCGAACCGCGATCCGCACGTAACGGCCGGCAGGCAAGCCGAGATTGTTGTCCGACTCCAGTTCGGCGTTCCTGCCCCAAATCTCGATTTCCCCGTCTTGGGGCCTGGCCTGGATGGCATTTATCACCAGATTCTGTACCACCTGCCTGAGCTGTCCGGCGTCGCCCAAGGCCGGCCACAGGTCCGGAGGGAAATCGAAATCGAGATGATGCGGGGTCCCTTTCAGGGGCAGGCTGGCCACCTCCCGGATCAAATCGGCGACTGCCATCGGTTTTTTCATCGGCCCTCCGCCCCGGGCAAAGGTGAGGAGCCGCTGGGTCAGGTCCCGGGCCCGCAGGGCTACCTTTTCGGCCCTGGCCATTTTGTCCGCGGCCCGGCTGTCTGAGGTCATCTGCATTCGGGCGAGCGAAATGTTGCCCAGCATGGCGGTGAGCAGGTTGTTGAAGTCGTGGGCGATGCCGCCGGCCAGCAGCCCCAGGGATTCGAGCTTCTGGGCCTGGATTTCCCTTTTTTCCAGCTTCTTCTTCTCGGTGAGATCGACGATCGATACCCGATGCTCCGGCTCTTCCGCCGGGCCGCAGGCCAAACAGTCGACCCGGACCTCCAGGACCGTGCCGTCCGGCCGCTGCAGCCGGAGATCAACGGTGTTCTTCCCCCCCAGCTCGGAACACCTGACCAGAAACCGGGCAAACAGCTCCTTGTCTTTGTCGTTCAGCCGGACCCGGAAAGGCACGCCGAGCAGATGCTCCCGCCGCCTGCCGATCAGCTCGACGGCGGTGCGGTTCGCCTCCAGGATCACCCCGTTTTTATCCAGGGTGAGAAGTCCCACCGGGGAGGAATCGAACAGATCGGCGTACCGGTCCCGGGCCTGGGTCAGCTCGAGCTCGGTACGGTGCAGCTCCTCGTTCTGCATCTCCAGCTCGATCTGGTGGACCTTGAGCTCGTGGAGCAGGCGCATGCTCTCGTCGTCGAGCTTTTCTTTCAGACCAAAGATCTTCTCGTCGAGTTTTGCCTCGGCTTGGCGGCGGAGCTGCTGTTTTTCCGTTTCCATCTAGGTTCCTCGGCTATGAATTGGTTTTAGGCCGCCCTACCCGGTCGGTGATGTCCTCGATGGCCAGGAGAATCCGCCCCGCTCCCTCCTCGGTTTCTCGAAGGCGGCGGCCGTTGAGCAGCATCCGGTGGCGGCCGATGCCGGGGAACTCCTGCTCCACCTCGAAATCATCGAACGACTCCTGGCCGGGCAGGACCTCCTCCAGCAGCTTCCGCAGCCCGGGAATGTTCCATTGCCCCTTCCCCAGTTCGTAAAGATGGCGGCCGATGGTTTTGTTCGGTTCCTCCCGGAAGGTGCGGTAGAAGGAGGAGTTGGCCAGAGTGACCACCAGGTTCTCATCCAGCAGCAGGAGCGGTTCGCGCATCGTATTGACGATGGCCTGGAAATGGGCCGAACTCTCCCGCGCCGCCAGCAGCTCCGCGCCGGCGGTCTTTTCCTCGTGGATGTCGAAGAAGATGATGACCACTCCTTCGATGACGTTGCTCGGCTTGCGGTGGGGCATGATGCGCATCCGGTACCAGTGGCCGTCCCTGGTTCGGACTTCCTTTTCCAGGTAGCGAAGGGACTGGACCACATAGCGGGCGTCCCGCACCATGTGCGGGTACTCCAGGTGCTGCTGAAGGTGCTCGATGGGACGGCCCACGTCGGAATCGATCAGGGAGACGATGCGAGTGGCATTGGCGCTGAACCGCTGGACCCGCATCTCGTTGTCCAGGAAGATGGTGGGGATCTCCAGGCTGTCCAGGAAATTACGCATGTCCTCAAAGGCCTTGTCCGCTTCTTCCACCCGGGCCTGCAGCTCGGTGTTGACGTTGACCAACTCTTCGTTCAGCGACTGCAGCTCTTCGCGTGAGCTCTCCAGCTCCTCATTGGTGGACTGCAGCTCCTCGTTGGCGGATTGGTACTCCTCGTTGGTGGATTTGAGCTCCTCGTTGGAGCTTTCCAGCTCTTCCACCACGGTCTGGAGATTTTCCCGGGCGCGCTGCAGCGCCTGCTCGAGATAGGCGATCTTGGTGGCGGGCTTTCCGGCTGCCTCCTTCTGCTTGGGCTCCTTCTCCACCGCGGGGCTGGGCACGGGCTCGAACATGACCAGCAGCAGCCCGGCCAGGTTGTCTGGCTCCTTGAAGGGCAGCACCCGCAGCCGGATGGTCTCGGCCCCTCCGTTCACCTGCACGCGGACATTGTCCCGGACGATCTCCCGGCCGTCGTTGACCGCCAGGCGGATAGCCGCGGCCAGGTCTATCTCCAGCCCCTTCCTCGCCATCTGGTTGACGTTCCAGATAGCCTGACCGTCCGGCGGCTCCAGATATCTGCCGGTGCGGCCATGAAAGTAGTAGACATCGCCGTGGCGGTCGACGAGGACGCTCGAGGGCACATAGTTCTTGAGCAGCAGCCGGTGCACCTGGTCGGCCAGGTTGATCTCGTCCGCCGGCGTGATCGCCCCGGAAGACTCGGGCCGCCGGATCGGCTCCCGGCGGACATCGAGGGGGAATTCCACCTCCACCTGCCTGGGGTGACGCACCTCCTTGCGCCGGAACAGCTTCCATTTCTTGTTCACGACGGCGAACAGATCGCCATGGGGACCGATGGTCTCGGCCGTGCCCAGGAAAAGGAACCCGTTGGGCATCAGGCTGTAGTGGAGGAGCGGCAGCAGCTTACGCTGCAGCTCGGTGCCCATGTAGATCAGGACGTTGCGGCAGCAGATCAAGTCCACCTTGGTGAAGGGCGGGTCCTTGACCACGTTCTGGACGGCAAAGATCAGCTGGCTGCGGATCCATTTGCGTATGCGGTAGTCTCCGTTCTCCTTAGTAAAAAAACGCCTCAAGCGTTCCTCCCCGATCTCCGCCGCCGCTCCGCTGGCAAACACCCCCTGGCGGGCGTGTTCCACCGCCTCCTTGTCCAGATCGGTGGCGAAGATCTGCACCTCGCACTTCTGCTTGAGCTCGTCGAAACATTCCTGGATGAGCATGGCCAGGGAATAGGCCTCCTCGCCGGTGGCGCAGCCCACCACCCAAACCCGCAGCCGGCACCCTTCTGCCGCCCGCTCCCGCAAAAGCGGCAGCAGGGCCTCCTGCCGGAGGGTTTCGAAGGCCGCCGGGTCCCGGAAGAAGCTGGTGACGTTGATCAGCAGCTCCCGTTGGAGGTTCTGCAATTCCTGGGGATTGCGCTGGAGATAGGAGCTGTACTCATCGAGGGTTTCCAGGTTCAGCAGCTTGAGCCGCCGGTCCAGCCGCCGCAGCACCGTGCTCGGCTTGTAGCCGGAAAAGTCGTGGCCCGAGCCCCGCTGCAGAAGGAGAAAAATCTTGCGCAAACCCTGCTGCTGGCCCTGCAGGATTTGGTTGATCGCCTCGCCCGGCGGCCGTTCCGCCAGCCGGGCCGCGTAATCCAGAAGCAGGTCGGGCATCTCTTCGGGCGGCAGGATAAAGTCCGCCGCCCCGGTCTCGATGGCCCGATCCGGCATGGAGCGGTATCTGGCGCTCTCCGGCGTCTGCACCACCACCATGCCCAGTTCGCCCTTGATCTGCCGCAACCCCTGGCTGCCGTCCGAGCCCATGCCGGAGAGGACGACGCCAACGGCCCATTCGCCCTGGTCCTGGGCGAGCGAAGCGAAAAAGGAATCGATGGGCGCCGGCGGCCCCTTGCCGCCCTCCGGCTCCAGCAAATGGAGGATCCCGTCCATCAGCCGCAGTTCCTTGTCCGGCGGACTCAAATACACTTGGCCCGGCTCCAGCTTCTGGCCGTCTTCGGCCTGCTGCACGGGGAGGTTGGTTTTTTTCTGGATCAGGCCGGGAAGCAGGCTGTGGTGCTCGGCCCGCTGGTGGGTGACCACCACGAAGGAAAGATTGCAGTCGGCGGGCACCGCTTCGAAGAACTGCTCCAGGGCCTCGAGCCCTCCGGCCGAGGCCCCGATGCCCACCACCGGAAACTTTTGCTCCTCAGGACCCTGAGGTGCTGGGGGGGAATCCTTTTTCTGCAATTTGGAGTTCTTGTCTTTCGAAGAAGCCATACTCACCGTGCCCACGAGAAGAGTACCGATAAAAAATGCAATAAATAAAAAATCTTATCCAGATTACCAAGAAAGAGCAAGAACGAAGCCGATTTCCGACCTGCAAAGCAAGGCGGCCGGGGACGGCCAAATCCAGGGAGTCCATCACAGGGATCTTTTCCAGGTTAAACATTTTACCACAGATCGAGTGGAATCACCCGGCGAACCGCTCGCCCCCACCTGTCGCCACGATCCACCTTTTTGCCAGGATGAAGGAAGAAACAAAGGTACTGGGAAGCCCGACGTAATTCTGTTTCAAACCCAGAAATTGAAAGGATTTTTTGTTTTTCCTCTGTGCTCTCTGTTGCCCTCTGTGGTGATAAAAATGGGCTGGCAACTTCCTGAAAACCTATTTTTCAACCACAGAGGGCACAGAGGTCACAGAGTTTTTTAGCTTTATCCCTCTTTATGATCTCTGTGGTGAAAAACAGGGTTACCGCCCTCTAGTTGGCTTATAATTTGAATCTTTTGATTCCGTCCTTGAGTAGTTCCACATTGAAATTGATCAGCAGGCCGGTGCCGACCCCGGACAGTTTCATGTAAGTGAGCAATTGGGCCGCATGAATGGACTTGATGGCCTCCACAGCCTTGAGCTCGATGACCAGTCGATTTTCTGCCAGAAGATCGATGCGGAATCCGCAGTCCAGCTTGATGCCTTTGTACTCCACAGGCAGGGGATGCTCGAGTTGAAAGGCGATACCCTGCAAATGAAGCTCATGGGCAAGACATTGTTGGTATGCGGATTCGAGCAAGCCGGGACCCAGGGCCCTATGAACCTCGATAGCACACCCGATCACTTTCCCGGTCACCGGATCTTGTTCCATTTGTTGTGCCCTTTGTATTGAAGTCGAACAAAGCGAAGTAAGTTATTTTAAAAATAAAACCTTAAACCACAGAGGACACAGAGTTTCTTTGCCTTTTCCCTCTTTATGATCTCTGTGGTAACAAAATAAGGTCGAGGCCGGAATGAAAATGATAACGATAGAGGATTGTCAATCCTTTCCTCAATGGTAGAATTAGGGTTCTTATCTTGACTTTTCCCTTCCTCTGTCAGAGATTTTTTGATCATGGCCAAGAAAAAAGCAAGACCCGCCGCCTCCCAGGCGGCTCCGAAAAAGAAATCTCCCGCACCCCTAACCAAAAAAAGTCGGCAGCCCAAGGCCCCCAAAAAGAAGCCGGCCGCGACTGGCCCGGTGCCGGTGGTGGGCATCGGCGCTTCGGCCGGAGGGCTCGACGCTCTCAGCAAATTCTTCCAGGCCATGCCCGCCGACTCCGGCATCGCCTTCGTGGTGGTGCAGCATCTCGACCCCCACCACAAGAGCCTGATGGCCGATCTCCTGGCCAAGCACACCGCCATGGAGGTGGTGCAGGCGGAAACCAGCATGCCCGTCGAGCCGAACCACGTCTACGTCATCGCGCCCAACACCTATCTCACCCTCGCCGACGGCGAGCTGCGGGTGAGCGAGCCGGTCACGGTGCGGGGCATGCGCATGCCCATCGATTACTTCTTCCGCTCCCTGGGCCAGGCCCGGGAGGAAAAGGCCATCTGCATAGTGCTTTCCGGCACCGCCACCGACGGCACCCTGGGACTGCGGGCGGTGAAATCCCAAGGCGGCCTGGCCCTGGTCCAGGACCCCGCCACCGCCACCCACGACGGCATGCCCAGCAGCGCCATTTCCACCGGCATGGTGGATCTGGTCCTGCCGGTGGAAGAGATGCCGGAAGCGATCGTCAAGTACGTGCAGCACCCCTTTATCCGGGATGCCAAAAAGGAAATTCCCGAGAAGGTCCAGGACGATCTGCAGTCCATCTTCTCCCTGCTGCGGGCCCGGGCGGGCCACGATTTCAAATGGTACAAGAAGACCACCGTGGTCCGCCGCGTCCAGCGGCGGATCGGAGATCAGGTTCTGCTGGGCAAAGACGATGGACTCCCGAAGCGCTTTTTTCACCGTGAAAAATTGGCCCTCCCTGAGGAAATACCGCGCCAGTCGTTCCGGGGAGATCTG
>JARRJE010000091.1:0-8284 GCA_037379765.1 Deltaproteobacteria bacterium | reverse complement strand
TGGCGTTTTAACCACGCTGAACTTCATCATGAGGGGAGATGATTGAAATGAAAATGCTATTTATTATTACCACTAATGATGGCGAAACAATCTATAACGCCATGCGTCTCGCAAACGTGGGTATGAAGAAAGGTGACGAAGTAAGTGTTTTCATGCTGGGCAAAGGGGTTCTTTTTGCGAGTACGGAACAATTTAATGTTATGGAGCAAATTAATCAGTTCGAAGGTGATTTCTATGTCTGAGGGGTTTGCATGAAATCCCACGGTCTGGAGGGATCAAGCACTTGTCCTATTGGCTGGATGGACGATTTGTACGAAATATCAAAGGAATCAGACAAGATTTTAACCTTCTGAACTCAAAAGAAAAACGACCCCAAAAAAGTCAATGATAAGAGGAAAAAGCATGCTTGTTCTGTCTTTCATAAAAGACCTGTTTTTCAAAAGATTTCTCCTTCGGTTTTCAGCCAGAATTGTCATCGCTGCCACTATTCTCTTCTTGAGCTGCCCCGGCCTGGTTGAAGAATCCTCAGCCTGGCCATTACGCGGCACGGACAGCTTAGGCGTATCTTACGACATCGGCCAGCGCCCTGAGCGGGTAGTTTCCCTTGTGCCGGAAATTACAGAGATCCTCATTGCCATTGATGCCACGGATGCATTGGTAGGGATCACCAAACATACAGTCGCACCGGAGGTGAGCCAGTTGAAAAGGGTCGGCGGGTTTCTGGCTCCAAATATTGAACAGATTGAAGCCCTCGAGCCGGATCTCATTCTGGCTGCGGACTTGCACAAAAAGGTGCGAGATCATTTCAGGGGTAAAGTCCCGGTCCTGACGTTGAATGTTTTTAGTATCAAAGAGGCCATGGAGCGCCTTGCTCTCTTAGGTCGAATTTTCGACCGTGAAGAGCTCGTGACTGGAATTATAGCGAAAAACCAGGGGCAGCTGGACAAGGTGGCTCAAAAGGTGGCCGGAATTCCAGGCGAGAAGAAAAAACGGGTGGTGCGGCTCATGGGGCAAGCCACTCTGCTGGTCCCGGGTGATAACTCTTTTCAAAACGATTTCATTCGCGCGGCTGGTGCTATCCCGCCCAGCTTCGGCAAAAAAGGCCAAGCGGTCACCATTACCCCGGAACAGTGGCTGAGGTTTGACCCTCAGGTTGTCTATTTCTGCGGTTCCGGCGAGGTGCCTGCGATTCTCTCCGCAGACAAGGTGAAGGAGGTGCGTGCTGTTCAAAACAATAAGTTGTATTCCTTTTCCTGCGATTTAACTTGTCGGGCCGGAGTTAATATCGGCAATTTTGTTACCTTGCTCGCTAGTCGGATTTACGGCGAAGAAATTTCTGGCTTGTCCCCACAGGAACAGCCTGGTAAGCCCACGGCCTGTGTGTCGGACGAACAATAAGCGGTGTTGACGCGACAAATCGGGCCGCTGATGATGCAAGCTTTTAGTTTTAATCAGGAATGAAAATGGCACACAAACCACTGGCACCAAACCACTTGCAACAGTCGCATCTGCCGGCAGGGGGACTCTGAGCTCGGCAGTTAGGCGTCATATATTATGAAGAAAAGCATCAAACACGTGGCAATTCCCGGGATTCTGCCGGCTGTGTTTTTCGTCGCAGCATCAGTAGTGATGAGAACGATATAAATTGCCGGAATGGCAAGTATAAGTGCGCTTGTCATCACTACTTGATGTCCAAATCGGGAAAGGGGCTCTCCCTACCCCTCCCCACATCACCCAGCAAGCGGGTCCGCATTGAGCGGTTCCCGGCGCCTACCGAACCTTGGCCCGATAATGGATGTTTGCCAAAACAATCAACACTATTTCTGTATGGCGAAAGTGTTGTGGCTCGCGGTGGTATGTCTATAGGGTAGGGCGAAGAATGGTACCCTATTTCATGGACGACATCGCCGGCTTCGGTCTTGGCGTATTGAAGGTGAGGGGTACGGAGATGGCCCCGGATTTTTCAAAATTCATGGTGAGAGTGAATGAGGTGCCCTCACTCACGTCGTCTGGCAGATTCATGATCATGATGTGGGAAGCACCGCTCCTGAAATTAATGTCTGAATTGGCCGGGATATCGAACTCCTTCACAATGGTCATCATCGTCCCGCTCATTTTATGAATATGGGCCATGGCTCCCGGGATGCTCACCTTCACCCCCACCAGCTTGTCAGCCCCTCCTTTATTGACAATCTTGAGGAAAACAGCCGCCTCGTCCTTCATGGCTTTCGAAAATTCCACGTGGGCATCTTGAATGGTGATTTTCGGCGGCGCTGACTGACAGCCCAAAAATGCCAGGGATACGAGAAGAGACATCAAAGCTGAAAATACTGCCGGACGAACCATTCTTGCGCGCTCATTCATAGTTTTTTCCTCTTTAACGGATGATGAATTGATTCTGCCAATCTATAGCACACAAACGCGATATTGCAAGGCCAACCCCCAAGGGTCCCATTCGTGTATTTCTCGAAAAATAGTTCTTTCCCCTTTTCTCCGAGTTCTATAAAGGGGACTTTCCATAATGAGCCCATCGGCGGGCGACCTATTCGGCAGCCTGGTCGTCGTCATCCATCCGCCGACCTTTTATCCGGCTTGGCGGCGTCTTTTTCGCCTCCCTAAATAATCTTTTCGTATTTGCTCCTTGTGTTCAGGACGATGACGTGCTGCTGCTCCAATGAGGGGCTGTCATCTATCTTTTTCGGTCGGGCGCGGCTTGCTGCAGGACAACCGGTTTGAATTCAGGGGCAATTTTTCGATAGAACTTTGTCATGGATATAATAGAAAAAATTTATGGAACAAAAAGGACAGCAATTTTGTCCTCTTACATTAAGATTTTTTTATTTTTGCGGCCATGGATTTTTGCGCAATATTCGTAATGAAAACAATGGAGACCCGGGATGATCAAAGTTGATAACCTTACGCGGGCTTATGGGGGCTTCCTGGCCGTGGACCAGGTTTCTTTCGAGATCGGTCAGGGAGAAATTGTCGGTCTGCTGGGCCACAATGGTGCCGGCAAAACCACCATCATGAAAATGCTCACCGCCTACCTGGAGCCCACCTCCGGCACCGTGGAGATCGACGGCCTGCCCATCGGCAGCCATCGCCGGGAGGTCCTGTCGGAGATAGGCTACCTGCCTGAAAACTGCCCCATCTATCCTGAAATGACGGTCATCGACTACCTCGATTATGCGGCTGCCCTTCACGGCGTTGCCGAAGAAAAAAGGGCAGGCCTGGTCGCCGCCGCCATCGCTAAAACCGATCTCACCCCCAAGGCCGTGCAGTCCATCGCCACTCTGTCCAGGGGATATCGGCAGCGAGTGGGGGTGGCCCAGGCCATCCTGCACGAGCCCCGCATCCTGATTCTGGATGAACCCACCAACGGCCTCGATCCCACCCAGATTCAGCACATGCGCGATCTCATCACCAGCCTGGCCGCCCAGGCCACGGTCATCATTTCCACCCATATCCTCCAAGAAGTCCAGGCCATCTGCGACCGGGTCATCATCATCAGCAACGGCCGCAAAATCCTCGACTCCCGGCTCGATGCCCTGCAGGCCGACTCCCGGCTCCTTCTCTTGACCGATGCCGCCCCGGCCAAGGTCGGTGCGGTCCTGGGCAGCTTGGAGGGTGTGCACCATTTCACGGAAGTGGAAAACAAAAAAGAAGAACCGGGATACTGCTACGCCGTTTCCCTGGACGCGGACGGCGACCGTTACCGGACGGCCGCTGCTCTGGCCAGAAGAGTCCAGGCCGAGGAATGGCAGCTCTACGCCCTCCACCCGGAAGCCAGAAATCTGGAAGCCGTATTCGCTGAAATCAGCTCGCAGCAGGGAGGTTGAAAAAACGATGAAGACGATACTTCGCATTGCCCGCAAGGAGTTCGGCGGCTTTTTCTCCTCGCCGGTGGCCTTCCTTTTCATAGCCGCCTTTCTGGCCGTCACCCTTTTCGTCTTTTTCTGGGTCGATACCTTTTTTGCCAACAATATCGCAGAAGTTCGACCGCTGTTCGCCTGGATGCCCATCCTGCTCATCTTTCTCACCGCCGCCATCACCATGCGGCTGTGGGCCGAGGAGCGACGGTCGGGCACCATGGAGTTTCTCCTCACCTCCGAGGTTCACCCCGTCTCCCTGGTGCTTGGAAAATTTCTGGCCTGTATGGGCCTGGTGGCCGTTTCCCTGCTCCTGACCGTTTTCGTGCCGCTTACCGTGAGTTTCATGGGACCTCTGGACTGGGGTCCGGTGCTGGGGGGCTATGTCGCTTCGCTTTTTCTTGCCGCCGCCTATGTATCTATCGGGCTTTATGTCAGCTCCCGGTCTGAAAATCAGATCGTGAGCCTGCTGGTGACCACCCTGGTCTGCGCCATCTTTTATCTGCTCGGCTCCAGTACTCTCACCGCCTTCTTCGGCAACAAAGGCGCCGAGTTTCTCGAGCTGCTGGGCTCGGGCTCCCGGTTTCAGTCGATCACTCGGGGGGTCATCGATTTCCGGGATCTCTACTATTACCTGGGATTGGTGGGAATTTTTCTGAGCCTCAACGTACACAGCCTGGAGAAACTGCGCTGGGCCGGCAATGTCAGCAATACCCATCACCGCCGTTGGCAGGCGGCCACCCTGCTGCTGATCGCCAACTTCCTGGCCGCGAATCTGTGGCTGGCGCCGCTCAAATCTCTCCGCGCCGACATGACTCAAGGCCACATCTATTCCATTTCCGAGGCCACCAGGCATTACCTGGCGGGCCTGCAGGAGCCGCTGCTCATCCGGGGTTATTTTTCCGCCAAGACCCATCCCCTGCTGGCCCCGCTGGTGCCCCGCCTTCGGGATCTGCTCCAGGAATATGCGGTGGCCGGCGGCGACAAGGTGCATGTGGAATTCGTCGACCCGCTGCAGAATCCGGATCTGGAGCGGGAGGCCAACGAGAAGTACGGCATCAAACCGGTTCCCTTCCAGACCACCTCCAAATATCAGGCGGCCGTTACCAATTCCTACTTCGACATCCTGGTCAAATACGGCGACCAGTTCCAGGTCCTGAGCTTTCGCGACCTGATCGAAATCAAGGCGAAGAATGAGGCCAACATCGACGTCGAGCTGCGCAATCCCGAATACGACATCACCCGGGCCATCAAGAAGGTTCTCTATGCATACCAGGCCGGGGGCAACCTGTTTGCCAACATCAACAAGCCGGTGACCTTTACCGGGTACGTCTCGCCCGACCAGGATCTGCCGTCCGAGCTGGTGAGCCTGAAAAAGGACCTGCAGGGGATCCTGGACGGGATGAAGAAGAGCTCCGATCTGTTCAAGGTGAAGATGGTGGATCCCGAGGCAGACGGCGGCGCCGTGGCCAGGAAGATCGGCACGGAGTACGGCTTCCGTCCTATGGCGGCCAGCCTCCTCGACCAGCACACCTTCTGGTTCTACATGACCCTGGCCAGCGGCGGGCAGGTGGTGGAGATTCCTCTGCCCCAGGATCTGCAGAAGGCCAGCCTCGAGCGGACCCTGAAGGCCGGTATCAAACGGTTTGCCACCGGCTTCACCAAAACGGTGGCCATGTATACCCCGCCTTCCCCTCCTTCCTTTCCACAGTACGGCATGCCGGCCCAGGGCCAGCATTTCAGCTGGCTGCAGGACATGCTGAGCCAGGAGCATACCGTGGTCAACACGGACCTGAAAGGCGGTCACGTCCCGGAAGAGGCGGATATCCTGCTGGTGGCCTCCCCCAAGTCGGTTGACGACAAGCAGCTCTTTGCCATCGATCAGTTTCTGATGCGGGGCGGCACCGTGGTGCTGGCGACCTCTCCCTTCGACGTTCATCTGGACCGCAGCCTTTCCGCCAACAAGCAGAAGTCGGGCCTGGAGAAATGGCTGGCCTTCCAGGGCCTCTCCATGGACAGCTCCATGGTCCTCGACCCGCAGAACGCCGCCTTTCCCATCCCGGTGCGGCGGCAGGTGGGCGGCTTTGCCGTCCAGGAAACCAAGATGGTCGACTATCCTTACCTGGTCGATATCCGGCCCGATGGGATGGACCAGAAAAGCGGGATGCTGGCCGGTCTGAATCAGCTCACCATGAGCTGGGCCTCGCCCATCCGTATCGATGAAAAGAAAAACAACGGCCGGAAGGTGGTGCGGCTGCTGGAAAGCTCTCCGGGCAGCTGGGTGTCGGACAGCACCGATATCGTGCCCGATTTCGGGAACAACGGCCAGCTCGGTTTCGCCCCCGGAAATGAATCGACGGGCAAACAGCTGCTGGGGGTGGCCGTGGAAGGCCGGTTTACCTCCTTCTTCAAGGGCAAGCCTTCACCGTTGGCCGCCACGGAAGCAAGTCCTCCCGGCAAGACCGAAGATCCGGCGAAAACAGAGAAGGCGAAGAAAAAGGAGGTCATCACCAGGATGATCGACAAGTCTCCGGAATCGGCCAGGATCATTCTTTTCTCATCGGGAAGCTTCCTCTCCGACACCTGTCTGAAGATCGGTTCGGTGGTCACCGGGACTCGCTACCTGGCACCGGCGCGGCTTCTGGCCAATACCGTGGACTGGTCCCTGGAGGATCGGGCCCTGCTGGCTATTCGCAGCCGGGGCCATTTCTCGCGGCCGTTGATGCCCATGGACAAGAGCGCCCGGATGTTCTGGGAATATCTGAATTACGCCCTGGCTCTGGCAGGCCTCCTTCTGGTGTATGCGATCAGGGCCATTTTCAGAAAGCAGGCCAGGGAAAGATACCAGCGTATCCTGGCCCATCACACAGGGAGGGCGTAAGCAATGAAGAAATGGCTCTATGCAGGCGTGGCCCTGCTTTTGGTCCAAATTGCTCTGGTCGTGATCTTGAATGTCAATCACCGACAGGACCTGGCGGCCTTCACCCCTCACGAGAACCTGCTGCATTTTTCACCATCGGCAGTGGATACCATCACTGTCCTGGGCGCGAAGAACAGCAAGGTCACTCTCCAGAAGGTGGACGGCACCTGGCTGCTGCCCGAATTGTTCAAGGCCCCTGCGGATGAAAAAAAGGTTGAAGGCCTGCTCCACAAGCTGGCCGACCTGAAGGAGGGGCTGGCGGTCGCCACCACGAAAGGGGCGGCGAAGCGCTTCAAGGTGGGGAAGGATAATTTCGAGCGGCATGTCATTCTGAAGAAGGGGAATGAGACAGTGGCCGACTTTTTCCTCGGCACCTCCCCCGAGTTCAGGATGGTGCATGCCCGGGTCCATGACCGGCCCGAGGTGGTGAGCGTCAAACTGAGCACCTACGAGCTGGAAGCCCGGCCCGACCTCTGGCTCGATCATCATCTGGCCGCTGTCGATCAGGAGAAGATAGGCACCCTGAGCATGGGCGACATCAGCCTGACCAGAAAAGACGGAACCTGGAGCCTTGCCGGCCTCGCTCCGACCGAAGAGCTCAATACCGCCCAGGTGAACGATCTTCTGGAGAAGATCAGCACTCTCAACGTGGACGGTGTGCTTGACCCGACCACCGACCAGGATCTTTTCAAAAAGAGTCCGGCGCTCACCATCGCCATGACTTTGAAGGATCACAGCACCAGGACCTATACCTTTGCCAAACCGGCCAAGGAGGGCGACTACCTGCTGAAATCCTCGGCCCACAACGAGCTTTTCAAGGTAGGCGACTATGTGGTGGACGGGCTGCAGAAGTTCTCCAGAAAGTCGTTGATCAAGGCCAAGAAGGAAGCCACGGCCTCGAAGACTTCCAACGGGAAAGCGCCTTCCATGGCCAAGAAATAACACTAAGCGGTCAGCGATCAAGGTTCACCTGGGCAGGGCAAAAATCCAAGATTGCTCACGGCTCATGCCTGGGAAGGCCGAGCCTCGTCCACCTGCTGGCTTCTGCCTCGTGATGCTTGCTGAAGCAGACCGCTTGAAAAGGATGAAATCATGTCGCCTCGCAACGCACTGAACAAATTGAGAGATCATGTGCAGCAGCTGGTGGTCGGCCAGGAAAGGTTGGTCACCAGGCTGTTGGTGGCCTTGTTGGCCAACGGCCACATTCTGGTGGAAGGGGCGCCGGGGCTGGCCAAAACCCGGGTCATCAAATCCCTGTCTGCGGGCATGGAAGCGGATTTCCACCGCATCCAGTTCACCCCGGACCTGCTGCCGGCCGATCTCACAGGCGGGGACATCTATCGCCCGGAAACCGGGAGCTTCGAGTTCCGTAAAGGGCCGGTATTCCACAATCTCCTTTTGGCGGATGAGATCAACCGGGCGCCGGCCAAGGTGCAGTCCGCTCTGCTCGAGGCCATGGAAGAGCGGCAGGTGACCATGGGGGTTAAAAGCTATC
>JARRJE010000090.1:0-6703 GCA_037379765.1 Deltaproteobacteria bacterium | reverse complement strand
CGGGGTCCCAGGCCAGCCCTTCCGGGTTCCGGTTGCCGTAAGACCAGATCGGATTGCCGAAGGGGTTGTCCGGCGGCACCTTCCCTTCCGGGGTGACCCTGAGGATCTTTCCCGCCAGGTTGTGGATATCCTGGGCCCGTTCGCGATGGAACTGCTCGCCGATAGTGATGTAGAGCATGCCTTCCAGGCCGAATTTGATCCGGTCGCCGTCGTGGACAACGGCCCCGGGCAGGTCGTCCAGGATCACCCTTTCCACCGTTCCCGAGTCGCCATGGTCCCTGAGCCGAACTACTCGGTTGTGGAGATCCCTTCCCTGCCGGTAGGTGGTCATGGCATAGATGAAGGGCTGCTTGAGAAATTCGGGATGTACGGCAAGACCCATGAGCCCTCCTTCGCCCACGGTCGCTACGTCGAGGGTTGCATAAGGCTCCAGCTGCAGCTTCCCGTCCCGGATCAGCCTGATCCGGCCGGGCCGCTCGCTCACCAGTGCTCTGCCGTCCGGCAGAAAGATCAGGGACCAGGGGACCTCCAGACCCTCCACCCAGGGCTCGACCCGAATGGACTCGACCTTAGTCCGGGTCACATCCTTGACCTTCTGGGGCTTGCCCCCGACCGTCGGCGGCGAGCAGGCCGCCGGCCAGGGAAACTGGAGAATGAGGAGAAGGATAATGAGCTTCTTCATGGCAATCGGAAGGGAAAGGCTGGAAGTCATGGAAAAGAGGCCCTTACCAGAAGGATACGTCGCCTCGCCGGCCAGTGTCAAACAGACTGCCAGTCACCTGGCTCGCATCGCCGATGAGTTGATATAATTAAAAAGATGCAGCTTTATGTCGGCACCAGCGGATACAGTTATAAGGAATGGAAAGGCCCCTTTTATCCGCAGAACTTAGCGGCCAGGGAGATGCTGATCTATTACGGTGAAAATCTGCCCGCGGTGGAGATTAACAACACGTTCTACAGTATGCCCCGTGCCACCGTGCTGACAGCATGGGCCGATCAGGTGCCGCCCGGTTTCAGGTTTGCCCTCAAGGCACCCCGCAGGATCACGCACAATAACCCCCTCAAAGACAAACAGGATGAAGTCGGTTACCTGTTCAAAATGGCCGCCATTCTCGGCGACAAACTTGGGGCGATCCTCTTCCAATTGCCGCCTTGGCTGCACAAGGATCGGGTGCTGCTCGCCGATTTTATCGACCTGCTGCCCTCAGGAACCAGGGCCGCCTTCGAGTTCCGGCATCCTTCCTGGTTCGATGAGGATCTCTATGAAATGTTGCAGGAGAAGGGATGCGCCCTGTGCTGTGCCGACAGCGACAAGGAAGAGCTCCGGCGGTTTGTCCTTACCGCCGACTGGGGCTATCTGCGGCTGCGGAGGCCGACGTACTCGGTAGCGGAACTTCAGGACTGGGCCCGGCAGATCACAACAACACAGAACTGGCAAACCGTTTTTGCCTTTTTCAAGCACGAAGAGGCAGGAGCCGCCCCGAATTTGGCGAAGCGGTTTCTCGATCTTTGCCGATGGTTCAATCCGGAAAAGTGAGCGCTCGATCCTCAAGTGTTCTTGGAGGATGGTAGCTTTTTTTACAAAAATCGGCACCTAATGAGCCAACGCATTTTGTTAAATTTGATATTTTAGAGTTGACATCATTCCCGTCTTTCAAAGATACTAAATTCGGGCTTAATCTGTTTAGAAATCTCCGTAAATTTAGGCACTATCCTCCTCACGCCCTTCTGGCGTAGCGGATTTCTCCGTCCATTTTCAGGTTCATTTTGCGACCTCGATGGGTCGATCAAATACGGCCTTTCGAAAAAGTTCGACTTTGCCGCAAGCATTTCAGCCCAAACACCCTAACCACCAGAAGGAGTAATCCAAGTTGTCAACGTTGTCCAAAGACGAATTGGGGGCCTGTGGGTGATTTTTTCGTTTTCGACTGAGGCCGGAGCCGAACCGAGCCGCGGAAAAGGCAACGGCGGTAACAGCGGGGGCGACACTTCGCAGGCCGCAGGGGCTCTTTACGGCGACCTATATGTGCTCGAGCGGGATGGAGCGGGCATACCTGTTAACAGGGAAATTACGTACACCGACCCGACCACCGGCCTGTCGGTTACCGTTAGCTGTGTCCAGCCGATCAGCAAGCCGTCATGCACGGTAGGCACAACCACGTTGTCCGATTGTTCTCTGCTGCCGCTCAACGCCGAGAAAGCGGACTTCGATCCAGAACTGGAGGACCCGTGCGGCGTGCAGGCCGAGTACGCCGTTTGCCTGCAGGAGATCACTTTCGGCCGGGAGAGCGTTTCCCGGGCATCGGCGTCCGTCATCGACATGTCATATGGGGAAGCGATCAAGAGGATCAATTCGGCGGCCGCGAATCAATGCAGCTGTGATTATGAAACGGCCTATTGCGACGACGAAGCAGGCGTGGATACGAGGGCGATCAAACGGAATCCGGCCGGTTTGATCGAACTCTGCATCCCGTCCGAGGACGGCTCCGGATACAACTGGGGAACCATGGATGCGCCCCTCCAGAACCTCGGCCTGTACCGGGAGGTCATGACGAACGGATGTCTGGGGACGGTTACGCAGGAGGCTACCGGAGAAGAGGGCGTTTCTGTTACCGTTACCACGGCCCTCGATCCGACCGGAATATATTACCTGAATGCGTCTGGTTTCGAACATCTGACCTGTGATTACGATACAGCGGTGCCGCAGAGCGAAGCGGATGCGGTTGCGGAGGAACAGGACTGCCAGGTGGGCAGCACCGATACCCCGTGCTGGTGGGAATCGCCCATCACGCCTTCCGCGGTGACTGGTGAGGATATGCTCTCGTCCGCTGCCTTTGTCGCCGCCGGAACGGACAAGACAAGCCCTCTGACAATCGATGAGATCATCAACGTAAACACCTACCTGGGAATCAATACCTGGACATTCACAAAAAACAGAAATACTCAGGTTCTCGATGTTACCTACTTCCCCTTCAAGACTGGTGACAACTGGTTTACGTACACGCGCGGAGATGCCCTCACTTCGGACACGCAGGCCTATCTTCTTGCGGCAGGCTCGCCCACATCATTCACGGCACAGTATATTTCTCTCTTTTCCGATGCCGACAATGGCGTGAAGCTGGAGAACATCACGGTCTGCAGGGACGGTGCGCCCATGATCAATCCGGAAGATTCCGTCTGTGATGACGCCAACGATTATCCTTATACCAGCAACCCGCCCAACGGCTGTGGCGGGGCAAACTGGTTCGCCCAGGCCGCCGAAGACTCCAGGAAGGTTATCTGGTACATGCATAACTGGGCCGTCCCGGAGATTGGGTATTAGAGTTGATCAGTCCAGGATCGATAAAAAGGAAGGGAGCCTCATGAACCTCAAAAAATGCTTCTTGCAGCCCCGTTTTCGGGCCCAGAGAGTGAGGATACTGTCCCCCGGCTTGCAAGAGGTCGTAAATTGGACGTTTAAGAGGCACGGCTGAGAAATAATGGATGGAGGAGATGCTCATCCCATTTGAACATTTGAAAACTTTCTCCTTCTCATAAGAGAACAGGCACCCGGCCTAGCGGCCCGATTCGCTAGGCCGGTCCACATTCCATCGCAGGCCTGATCATGACCTTTACCCATATTGGCTGTACCGTTGGGCGGCCTTCCTGGTGCCGCTTGGTGATTTGCTGGAAAGGAGAGATTGACCCTGACCTTTATGGGTCGCCGTCGCCATGGCTGCGGAGGAACGATCAGCTCGGCAATGTCGGCGGCGGCTTGCCGCCAATGGTTGGAGCGATATGGTAGGTCTAAGTGCAGGCTGCTCGGCGAGATTGCATTGCTTGCCTGGCTGATGGAGCAGGCCGTTTTCCGAAAACGATAAAGGGTAAACAAAAATTAAATTGGGAGGCGTCCCTGCATTTCGGTTTTCCCGCAAAAGTTCAATTTTTCGAGGCAAGCCCGGGGAAGAACACGGCTGACTTTTTTCTACTTTTTCTGCCCTTCGGTCAGGATGGCGTGAACAGCCTCTGCCACATAATGACTCGCCAGTTCGTCGTGGAGCGTCACGCCTACCTGAGCCAAGGCAATGGCTTTTTGAGCCCGGGTGCGGTCCGGAGAGTTTTTCGGCAATATCTGCAATGCCCCCTTGCTGCCCTCACAAGGGTTGCCGGCAGATGCATCGAAGTCCTTTCCCGTCGGCCCTTCAAGACAGTTCATCACATGGTGCAGGTGCTTATGGATCATGTCGACTTGCTTCACCTGCGACGCAAAGGCGGCATGTTCTCCGGCGACTGTGAAAGGATTTATGTCTTGCGCCCATGCTGTGGACAAAGCGGCGCCGAACGTCAGGGAGGCCAGGGCACTGACCATCAGAAAGCGGTGAGTGGGCCGGCGCGCCGGTTTCTTGATCATGGCTTTGCATCTTTTCATGACTGATCTCCTCGTACTAAGCAGAGATTTTATATCAGCTCTCGAAGCGGCGAACTTTCATGCCTAATTGATGTGCGGTTTCACCACTCGTCGTTCGACCGGAATGATTCCAAAACTTCTATCGAGTAGTGACGCTGTTAGATTTATCGTGAACCATTATGAAGCCGGTCGTCAATACTGGACATGGGTTTGAATCCCGTGGGGGCGCAGGCACAAAAGCCAAAGGCGGATCTAATCCCTTGCTTTGGCTTTTATCGAGGGTGACTGTCTTGCCCAGGTGAATTGGAACGTGTGCTTTTCAAACGATTTCCGGAGAATTTCGACTCGGTCCCGCCTCGACCCGAGGCTCCCCCCCACAAAATAAAACCGATCCTATCTGATCACTTATGGTCTTTTGGTTTTGCGGCGCTGTATGATAGAGGCAGAATTGCCGGAATCGCCTTGTGACGACGGGGAAACAGGAGACTCACCATGATCGGATCCGAACTGCTCGTGCAAGCCGCCATTTCCGCGGGCATCGAAGTGTGCTTCGCCAATGCAGGAACGACAGAAATGCCCATTGTCACCGCCCTTGACCGGATTCCCGGCATACGGGCCGTACTGGGGCTCTTTGAAGGCGTGTGCACCGGGGCTGCGGACGGTTACGGTCGCATGGCGGGAAAGCCGGCAATGACCCTTCTCCACCTCGGGCCCGGTTTTGCAAACGGTATTGCAAACCTGCACAATGCACGTCGCGCCCATACGCCCGTCCTCAACATTGTCGGCGACCACGCCACATGGCATCGTGGAGCGGATGCTCCCCTGACGATGGATATCGAAACCCTGGTCGGCACGGTCTCCGGCTGGCAACGCTCGGTCGGATCTATCGAGACCATTGTGCGCGACATCGAGGAGGCCATCGCCGCCGCTCGCAAGGGGCAGGTGGCATCCCTGATCGTCCCCCAGGATATCCAGTGGTCGAAAGGCCTCGACGTCTCAGGAGGATTAACCTTTTCAGGATTCGATCCCGTGGATCAGGAATCTATTGAATCCGCCGCCAGGCTGATGCGGGCGACCACCCCGACAGCCCTCATTCTGGGCCGGCAGAGTTTGCGCAGACACGGACTTGAAGCCGCGGCGCGCATCAGGGCTGTCCTGGAATGCGACCTCCTCTGCGAGACCTTCCCGGCATATATGGAGAGGGGGGCAGGATTCCCTCTTGTACAACGCATACCTTACTTTCCCGAGCAGGCAATCGCGCTCCTTTCCAAATACAGGGCCGTGGTCCTGGCCGGAGCCAGGGAGCCGGTCGCTTTTTTCGGATATAAGGGAAAACCGAGCTATTTCCTGACCGATGATCAACCCAGAGTCCATAGCGGCACTGGCGGTCAGGATGCGGGCGAAGCCTTGGAACACCTGGCCGACGCCTTGGGAGCACCCCCTGCGGCACGCGGAGCCAAAGGTATCTATGCCGATCTGGATCTTCCCGATCTGCCCCAAGGGGATATTACACCGGAGAAAGCCTGCGCCGTGCTCACCGCCGTGCAACCTGAAAACGCCGTCATCGTCGAGGAAGCGGTCACCACCGGTTTTGGCTACGGCTTCTCTCCTTCCACTGCAGCGCCTCACAGTTACATAACCATAACGGGGGGCTCCATCGGGCAGGGCATTCCCTGCGCCGCAGGGGCTGCGCTAGCCTGCCCGGGCCGGCGGGTGATCAACTTACAGGCCGATGGCAGTGCCATGTACACCCTGCAGGGTCTTTGGACACAAACAAGACAAGGACTTGATGTGACAACCCTCATTTGCAATAACAAGAGCTACCACATCCTTCAAGTGGAATTGGAGCGCGATGGCATGACATCCCTTGGCTCCAATACTCTCGCCTTGACCAGCCTGGACAACCCTGCCATCAAATGGAGGAACCTCAGTGAAGGACTGGGAGTTCCAGCGGTAACCGCGTGGGACTGTGAAACCTTGGCGAAAGAACTGCGCCGATCTCTGGACCGCCCCGGTCCTTTTCTGATCGAGATGATGCTGCGAACCTAGAAGGGTCAACGCCTAACCATTAAAGGAGGGATTCCGATGGCCACCTATGTCATGTTCGGCAAATATTCTCTTGAGTCCCTGAAGGCAATCAGCACCAAACGCTCCGACAAGGCGATGGCCTTGATCAAAGAAAATGGCGGAGAAGTCAAGGAGGCGTATGCCCTCCTCGGAGACACGGATCTGCTCGTCATTCTGGACCTGCCCGATATGGAGCACGCGATGAAAACCTCTCTGGCCCTGAGCAAGCTGCTCGGGGTTTCGTTCAGC
>JARRJE010000089.1:0-9817 GCA_037379765.1 Deltaproteobacteria bacterium | reverse complement strand
CTTCATCCAGTGCCGGCAGGTCACCGGCAGCGGCAGCCAGCGCGCGGGCCTTCGACTCGGGCAGGCCGCCGGCGCCGCTCAGCTCAGCGAGCACGGCAAGAACACTGGCCTTAAGGCCCTGCAGGTTGTAGCCGCCCTCCAACAAGAGCAGCAGTCTTCCGTCGCAGAGCTCGGCTGCCAGGTCCCGCAGGACCCGAGTCATGTAAGCGTAACCTTCCGGCGTCACCCGCATCGTCCCCAGGGGATCGCCGCTGTACGTATCGAAGCCTGCCGAAACCAAGATCAGCTCCGGCCTGTATTGGCGGGCAATGGGGGCCAGGAGCTCGTTGAAGATCCGGGCGTAGTCGCCATCATCTTGGCCGCCGGGTAGAGGAACATTGACGGTGTATCCCTCTCCCCGGCCAGTGCCGGTTTCGAGCAGACTGCCGGTGCCGGGAAAGTAAGGATACTGATGGCTTGAGAAATAAAGGACCTCGTCAGTTTCCTCGAAGGAATGCTGGGTGCCGTTGCCATGGTGCAGATCCCAATCGACGATGAGCACACGGGAAGGCCATTGGGCGAGGGCGTAGCGGGCGGCAACGGCGATGTTGTTGAAGAGGCAGAAGCCGCTGGTGTGGGAGGATTCCGCGTGATGGCCCGGCGGCCG
This sequence comes from Deltaproteobacteria bacterium, assembly GCA_037379765.1. Classification (GTDB taxonomy): domain Bacteria; phylum Desulfobacterota; class Desulfobulbia; order Desulfobulbales; family UBA5123; genus JAJYKH01. The sequence continues at coordinate 9,171 of JARRJE010000089.1, read as the reverse complement.
CACCAAAGCGAAGCCGTTGGTGATCTCCCCAGCCAGGAGCAGCCGAATCCCCTCCACGCCGGCGCCTGCCGCCAGGCAGGCCGCTTCGTAAGAGCGTGATGATGTCATCGTGTCGGGGTCGAGGATTTCAAAAGGTTTGCCGGCGGTAGCCGCCACCCGATCGATATGCGCTGTGGTGTGGTTGAGGGCGAGAAGCTTATGGTCGGCCGGCGAGAAGGAAGGGAAAAGGTACTTTTCCCGTATAGCAGGGTCCTTCAGAGTCTCATAGAGACCGGTCAAACGCTCGGGTGCCTCCGGGTGACCGGGACCCGGCCGGTGCTCCAAAAAGAGATTATCCATGAAGATGGCTGTTTTCGACATTTATTTTTCCAATGGATTGATTCCTCTCAGGGTTTCTGCCTGAGGCCGCTCGCTCTGATAAGTGACAAGGTCAGATCAGCCAAGCCGGTCGGTTTGCTGCAAGGTCCTCGAGAATCTGGTCACCCCTTTCTCTGTCACCAGCACATCGAGCCGCTGATCATGGGGTTCGAGAGGCACGGCAGCGACAACCTGCAGCTCGAATGCCACTCCGATGCGCAAGGCGGCAGGGGCAGCGGTAGCGAGAAATCGGTCATAAAAACCGCCCCCATATCCCAGTCTGCCTCCCCGCAGATCGAAAACCGCGCCAGGCAGAATCACCGCCCCGATCGCAGCCGGCTCGATCCGAGGCAGCCGTGCCGGATCGGGCTCCGGGATGCCGCAGTAGCCGGGCCGAAGATCACGGTCCGGGTCGCGGAGCAGGAACGCCTCCAGCCACGGCGGTGAAACGTGAGTGAGGGGGGCCGCCACCTGCTTGCCAGCTGCCAGGAAGTGCCGGATCAACGACAGGGTCTCCACCTCGCTGCGGAACGATATGTAGATGAAAAATGTATAGATGTCGGCAATCTCGGGCAGTTGTCGGAGCCGGTCGGTAACCTCCAGGCTTTTGTGATGGCGGCCCGCAGGGGGCAAGCGGTCGCGGCAGGCGAGAAGCCGTCGGCGCAACTCCCGGCGCTCACGGCTAGCTGCTGGCGAGGGTGTGGATTTCATTTTTTGCCATGTAGATTCGGTGATTGATGGTTTTCGCCCGCCTCACTCCCTAAGGTAAAGGTACTCAACTTGGCGGCAAGATGAAATCTCCTTCTTTTTAGAGGCCTCCGTTTCGAATCTGCCGGCATTGTCCCGGTCCGAAAAACGTTGACCCATCGGGCCTGCCGAATTAAGAAGGAAAGTCCGCCAACGATCTCCGGATGACACCATGCCTGAACTGCCTGAAGTCGAAGTCGTCCGCCAGGGACGTGCTCCCCGTATTACCGGCGACACCATTCTTGAGATTGCGGCCAGCAACCGCAAGCTGCGGAAGCCAATACCCCTCGCCCGGCTCAAGAAGTGGATCGTTGGCGCCCGGGTCACCGCGGTGGAGCGGCGGGCCAAATTTCTGCTTCTCCGCCTAGCCAACGGCTCACTGCTCGCGATTCACCTCGGGATGACCGGGAAACTGTGCCTCTTCCCGGCAGATGTCCCCCGGCAGAAGCACGATCATCTCCGTTTTTTGCTGGCAAGAGGATTTGAGCTGCGCTTCAACGATGCCCGTCGTTTTGGCTTCATCGAGGTGCACACCCCGGAAGAGCTGGCAAGCGATCCCTTTGCCCACTTGGGGCCGGAGCCTTTCGGGGAAGATTTTTCTGCCGCTTATCTGCTCGATAAGGCGTGTCACCGCCATCAACCAGTCAAATCCTTCCTCATGGATAACAAGGTCGTGGTAGGCATTGGCAATATCTATGCCAGCGAAATCCTTTTTGTCGCAGGCATCCGTCCTTTTACCCCTGCGGCCGAGCTTGAAGCCCGGCATTGGCAGCGACTGATCGATTGCAGCCGGAAAGTGCTCGCCAAGGCCATCGCCTGTGGCGGCACCACTATCTCCGATTTCGTTAACGAAAAAGGAAAAGGTGGCCAATTTCAGCACCACCTGCGGGTATACGGCCGTGCCGGCCAGCCCTGCCCTTTCTGCCATGCTCCGGTAATCCGCACGGTCATTGCCGGCCGGGCCACCTTTCACTGCCGCCACTGCCAGCGGGAGCCATTTTAAAAATTTTTAACTCCAAGACAACTTTTCATTAAATCTCTACAAGATATTTGAGGATGATTAAACGCGGCTGCTCATCATAAACTGGACATTTTTGCCTTATTTTATATAGTGTCGGATTAACCGTTCTTGTCGGGCCGAATTTTTCGGCATCGCCCAGACCATTTGTGAATGGCCTTCATACGCGCGCCGAAGCAGGGTTTCGGGTCGTCTTGGACACCTTTCGCTCGGCGGTCGGATGGCGTACCATCCCTGGCGTTTTCCGGTCTTGTGCAAATTCATTCATGTCCAAAAGATGATCCCCTATCCCCATATCGATCCAGACATCTTCCGCCTCGGGCGCCTGCAGGTCCGCTGGTACGGGTTAATGTACCTGCTGGGATTCTCCTCCACCTGGCTGCTCGTCCGCCATCAAATCCGGAAATTCGGGCTCGATCAGCTCGGCCGCCATTTCGAGAACCTGAATTTCGTCCTCATTCTAGGACTGGTGCTGGGGGCCCGGTTGGGATACGTGATCTTCTACAACTTCGGCTACTATCTCGCCCACCCCTTAGAGATTCTGGCCACCTGGCATGGAGGCATGTCCTTTCATGGTGGCCTGCTGGGAATGGTGATCGGAGGGGTTCTTTACTGCTGGGCCAAGGGGATCGATTTCTGGCAAACCGCTGACGTTTACACGGTGACCGCACCCATCGGCCTGGCCCTCGGTCGCTTGGGTAATTTCATCAATGGTGAGCTCTACGGGCGGGTGACCGACGTGCCTTGGGCCATGGTTTTTCCCGGTGGCGGGCCCTTGCCGCGGCACCCGTCACAACTCTATGAGGCGCTGCTCGAAGGGGTGGTACTCTTCGTAATCCTATGGCGGCTCAAAGACAAACGCTGGCCTTCCGGCACCATGCTCAGCCTTTTTCTCATTCTCTATGGAGTGTTCCGCTGGGTGCTCGAATTTTTTCGACAGCCGGACGCCCAGTTGGGCTTCATATTGAGTTTTTTGACCATGGGCCAGTTGCTGTGCAGCGCCATGATCGTTGCCGGCAGCCTGCTACTGGCCTATCGCCTGAAAATTGCCAAAAGGGGCTGGGCTTAAGAGTGTCTTGAAAAATGATAATTTTCGTTCGAGGTCAAAAGCGCAGCATATTGACCATATGTGAGCATTTTTCATTTTTGCTGTGACGCAGAGATCGGGCGAAAGGCCGTTTTTTCAAGATGCCCTTAACTTTTTGGTTCAAATGTCTCAAAGGAAAATTTGAATCCACAAAAATCCGTTACGGATTCAGGAGATTGATCGTGCCATGAACCAAAGGTTTATTTGCCGTATTCTTTTTTTATTTCTAGCAATTATAATGGGAACTATGGAGACAGAAATCCACGCCCAGGAGGCTTCACCCTATCTTCACAAACGGACCCTTGCCAATGGTGTCACGGTTATCGTGAAAGAGACCCCAGGCACCAAAGTGGCCGCCGTCCAGCTGTGGGTGAAGGCCGGCAGCGTTTACGAAGAGCCCAAAGAAGCGGGGATCACCCATCTCATCGAGCACATGATCTTCAAAGGCACTCCAACCCGGGGGCCAGGAGAGGTGGCGGCGGCCATCGAAGGAGTGGGAGGCCAGCTCAATGCTTACACTTCCTTCGAATACACCGTTTACCACGCCACCCTCCCCTCCCGCCACTGGGAAGTGGCCATGGATGTGCTCACCGATGCCGTCCTCCGCTCGACCTTCGACCCCCAAGAGCTGGAGCGGGACAAAAAAGTGGTGCTCGAAGAAATCAGCATGCGCAACGATAGGCCGGGGATTCGGATCTTCCAGGGCATGCTTGAAAACGCGTACCATATCCATCCATACCGGCGGCCGGTGATCGGGTCGGTGGCCACGGTCTCCGCCATCACCCGGGAGGACATCCTCGCTTACCGCCGAAAACACTACCAGCCCGAAAATTTTACCGTGGTTGTAGTCGGGGACGTGGAGGCCGAGCAAGTGATGGCCAAGGTGGAGGAACTATTGGGCGGCCTGCCCCTGGAAAACAGCGAGCAGCCGCCCCTGCCGCAGGAGCCGCCCCAAGAACAGGCTCGCTTTTTCCAGTTGGAAGACGACGTCAACCAGACCCACTTGGCCCTGGCTCTGCCCATTACCCCCTTCGCCAACCCGGATTCGCCGGTTTTGGACGTGATCGCCAACATTCTCGGCCAAGGAGAGGCATCACGGCTTTCTTATCATTTGCGCAATCAAAAGGGCTTGGTTTACCAGATCGACGCCTCCTCCTTCACCCCCCACGACCCGGGGCTGCTCGAAGTCTCCGCCGTTCTCGACGCGAGCAACGCGCAACCCGCCCTGGAGGCGGCCCTGGAAGAGCTTTTCAGATTCAAGTATCTGCCGGTGAGTGATGAGGAGCTGGAACGCGCCAAACGGAGCATCGAGAGCGATTTCGTCTTCAACCTGGAGCGCGTGGAAGGCCAAGCCAGGGTGCTGGGCACTTTCGAGTTTTTGAGTGGCAGCCCGCGGGAAGATGAATACCTGGAAAAAATCCGCGAAGTCACCCGCGAGGATATCGAGCGGGTGGCCGCGACTTACTTCCGGCCGGAGAAAGTCACCGCCGGTCTGCTGGTGCCTGCCGGCACCGCGCTCGGGCTCGATCAGCAGAAGCTGACAGCGATCGCGGCCCAGGCGGATGAGCGTGCGCGGCATGGGGTGCCTTCCTCCCTGGTGGCCGATGCCTACCTTTCGAACGTGTACCGCTATCAATTAAAAAACGGGAGTGTCCTGTTGGTGCGGGAAGACCCGGAAATTCCCACTGTCTCCATCCGGGTCGTTTTCCCGGGGGGTCTGCGGGCGGAGACCGAGACCACCAATGGCGCCTTCGCCTTCATCAGCGAGGTGCTGCCCAAGGGAACCGCGCAAATGGGAGCGAGAGAGGTCGCCCTCAAGGTTGCCAACATGGCAGGAGAGCTTTCAGGTTTCAACGGCAAAAATACCTTCGGCATCAAGGCGGATTTTCTCTCCCGCTTTTTCGAGCCTGGCCTGGAGCTGGTCCGGGACATCGTTCGCAAGCCGGCCTTCAGCGCCGAGGAGGTGGAGAAGGTCCGGCCCGAACTGCTCTCCCAGATCAGACAGCAGCGGGATTCCTTGCCGGCCCTTGCGATCATGGAGTTCAACCGGCTGCTTTTCCAAAATCATCCCTACGGTCTGAATACTATCGGTTCGGAAGACGCCGTGGCCCGGCTCACTCCGGCCGAGCTCAAAGAGCTGTACCATAAGCAGGCTGTCCCGGGACAAATGGTCATCGCCATTGCCGGCAAGGTCAAGGCCGAGGAGGTGCGGGACTCGGTGGTAAAGATGTTCGGGGATTGGACCGGCCCTGGCCAGCACCCCGCAGGCGAGGTGCAGGAAGAAATCCTGCCGCCTGAACCACCAGCCACACCTCTGGTGCAGAAAGTGATCCGGGAAAAGGAACAGGTCCACCTGATTATCGGTTTTCTGGGTACTTCACTCGCCAGCAAGGACCGCTTTGCCCTGGAGGTGATCGAAACCCTGCTGAACGGCCAGAGCGGACGGCTGTTCACCGAACTGCGTGACAAGCAGAGTCTGGCCTATAATCTCTCTTCGTTTTCCCTGTTCGGCCTGGATACCGGCTCCTTCGGCATCTATATCGGCACCAGCCCCGAGAAGCAGGGGGAAGCCATTCAGGCGGTCTGGCGGGAGCTGAAACGGTTGCGGGAAGAGCCGGTGGATGCCGAGGCGCTGCAGAAGGCCAAGAACATTCTGATCGGCCAGTATGAACTGGGGCTGCAAACCCACGGCGCCCAAGCCATGGATCTGCCAGCATCCAATCCAGCGGCAGGAGAACAGAAAGCGGCGGAAGGTGGAAAATGATGAAGAATCGTTGTCTGATCGCCCCATCGATCCTTTCTGCCGATTTCTCCCGGCTGGGCGAAGAGGTGGAGGCAGTGACCGCCGCTGGCGCCGATGTGATCCATGTGGACGTCATGGACGGCCATTTCGTGCCCAACATCACCATCGGCCCTTTGGTTGTCAAGGCGGTGCAAAGGGTCACCGAGCTGCCCCTAGACGTCCATCTCATGATCGAAAACCCTGACCGGTATCTGGATGCCTTCGCCAAGGCAGGAGCCGACTGGATCACTGTCCACGTCGAGACCGGCTACCATCTTCATCGCACGGTGCATCGGATCAAGGAGCTCGGCAAAAAAGCAGGGGTGGTGCTCAATCCGGCAACCCCGCTCACCACGGTCGAATACCTGCTGGGAGATGTGGACCTGGTGATGCTCATGAGCGTCAATCCGGGCTTCGGGGGCCAGTCTTTCATTTCCTCTGTCCTCGACAAAATTCGGCGATTGAAGGAGATGATCGATGAACGCGGTCTGGAAACCGGGATCGAGGTGGACGGAGGGATCAACCCGGAAACGATGCCGCAGGTGGTGGCCGCCGGGGCCAATATCTTTGTGGCCGGCTCGGCCATTTTCGGTCACCCCGACTATGCCGAAGTGATTGCCCGGATGCGGTCGGCTTTTTCATAAATACCGGAGGGCAGTTTCTGATTCTGTGGAATTTTTTCTTTCCTAATTTCGCCCCGGTGCCTCTTCTGTGATCGGATACACTCAAAGGCCGAATTCACCCGCCCAGAATTTGCCGAACTTCTTTATCCAGACCCATTGATTTGCTGATCACTGAATGTTGAATGCCGGTGGCTGAGCGTTTTTCAAACGGGTCACGGTGCCACGGTGCCCGGAACGGTGAAGAACTCCGTGGGCCGCAAACTGGGCATCCTCATAGGCAGGCATCGAGGGTGGCGACCTCCCAGAGCGGCGAATGGCGGCGGCTGCGGGAGGTGATCTTCAACATCTTCTGGTCCTTCTGCCCCGAGTGGTCGGTGGCGGTCAACTGCAGCACCGGGCCAGGGTCCTTCTCGGTATAAAAGGAGGAAGGTACCACGAAAGAAACCATGGAGCCCCTCTCATTGAGCCGTTCCAGTTTGACGGGGGTGCCTGCTACCTGCTCCCAAGTGAAGCTGAGGGTCGCGGGATCGTCATCCACCGTGGGGCTGGCATCGAGAACTACGGTTTCTCCCACCAGGTAGGATTTTTCTAAGGGTGAGCGGAATCGGATCTCGGGCGGGAAATCGCCCCTCACCACCAGCAGCCGCAGTTCGGCGATTTTGGAGGCCGCTTTTCCCTCTCTGAATCGATAACGGATGCTTTCACTGCCGCTGAACAGGCGGTCGGGACGGTAGCAGTGCTTGCGATGACCGATAGCTGTCAACTCGCCGCGGAGATCCTTGCCGAGAATTTCCACGCGGACCTTCGGTGAAAAGGGGCGGCCGTTGGCCTGCTGCCAGATTTCCCGCCAGCCAATCATCAATTTGCGGGTGCTGAGGGTCTTCAAGGTGATGTCAGAGGCCTGGAGAACGGGCCGTTGTGGTTTGAGAAGCCGAGGAGCGCCGGGTTGTTCCGTCTCGGCCTTGGGCTGCGAGTCCGGACCGGTGACGAGGGTGGTGGCTGGCTTACTGAATTCCTTGGCGTCGGTCACTTGGTACTTGCTGGACTCCTCGGCCAAGGACGGCTTATCAGCTTCGGGCAGCCTATCGGCAACGATCGGCCTGTTCGCCTTGTGCGTAGTAGCCACGGTCGGAGTCTCGGCAGAGGAAGGCGGCACCATCACTGGTGGCGAGCCTTTTTCCTCTAGTGAGTGGTGGCGCAGGGCGATATAGGAAAATCCGCCACCAAGCAAGAGCACAGCGGCAAGCAATACCCCCCAGAGCGAGCGTCTGGACGCTCCTGTGAGAAAACGCCTCGGCATGAACTTCTGCCACGGCATACCGCCGGTGGTTGCCCCGGGCGTTTCGATGATTTCTTCCCCGAAGATATCTTCCTCCAGAGGGGGTTCTTCCTGCAGCGTGGCAAAAGGATCGAGATTCCAGCCAGCAGAATTGCCGGGTTGATCATTCCGACTGGCCTGGGTGCCGCTCTGCAAACCTTCTGCAAAGAACCCATCCGGGTCGAGGTGGTCATCGGAGACCTTGGTCCTCTCATTCTGGGCTTGGGCAAACAACTCGTCGATATCGGTCTGACTGGGAACATTGGTGGTGTCTTCCAAAGCCGCTTGGAAATCATTGTCATCGCTTTCGAGGAGGCTGTCGATCGAGGCTTGGTCCAGGGAGGCTCCTGCATCAGCGGCTCCGAGATCCATTGCCGGGGGATCGTAACTTTCGCCTGAATCGTCGTCGTTGAGAAGTACATCCAGGGCGGCTTGATCGATTTCGCCGGGATCGTTGCCGGTAGATCCGCTTTCCTTTTCGGCAGCCAGTTGCTCGGCTTCCTGAAAGGGTTCTTGACCGTCTTCCTGGTCGGCTTTTTGAATATCCTCCGTATCGGAATTGTCGAGCAATTGGTCGATGGAGGCTTGGTCGATTTCGTCGAATCCTGCCTTTTCTCCTTCCCCGGTGAGATCATCCAACCATTCATCGGCTTCAAGGTCCGGCTGTTTCTCGTCAGTCATTGTTTCTTCTCCGGGTGAATATCATGCCTTACCGGTTTTCTCCATGAGTATGGAAAGCCTGTAAGGGAGACGGCATTTTTCGACCAGACCGCATGGGAGGGGGGCATTTCCCATGGCTGTTGGTGGCGAGTACGTGGATGCGTAAATATCCATCCACTTCCTACATATCCCCCTTATCCCTGTCTCGCTTGCTTTCGTTTCTATTCATGCCTGGCGGGGAGAGATAGCACTGGCGCGACTTTCAGCATGGACGGCGTGAGGGCGAATACCGAGATTTTTACGGCTGTGCGATCTCCTTTCGTTGCTTCCGACCTCCTTTGACCGAAATGGTGAAGGGGGGCTCAGGTTTACCGAACAGGGGCAGCAGGTCGCGATTCAGGGGCAAGGTATAGCGCCAGGAGGTCACCACCAGGTCATCTTTGAGTCTTACCAGTCGGCCTTGGATGATGAGCTGCTTCTGGGTGTTGCTGAAGGTCGAGACCACGACGTAATTGAGAGCGGGCCGATTGTTCGCCAGCTCTCCGATATTGCGGGTCATGATGAATTCCCCGGTCTGGG